>JBBQIF010000080.1:0-9553 GCA_038324665.1 Bacteroidia bacterium | reverse complement strand
TCTGGGCTACTGGTGCAGCTTTATTTATTAAGGCCGATTTATACCATAGATTGGGCGGACTTGATGAAGATTTTTTCGCCCACATGGAAGAAATAGACCTTTGCTGGCGCATGCAGAACGAGGGTCACGCTGTTTGGGTTTGCCCACAAAGTGTGGTTTACCATGTAGGCGGTGGCACATTAGAAAAAACCAACCCAAAAAAAACATATTACAATTTCAGAAACGGGTTAATTCTCCTACTAAAAAACTTGCCAAGCAATAAACTATTTACAATAATCTTTCAGCGCATGTTGCTCGACCATATTGCGGCATACCGATTGTTATTTAATGGGAATTTTGCTGAATTTAAAGCCATTGCAAAAGCACACGCACATTTTATTTTTCAATTGGGTAAATGGAAAAAGAAACGCAAGGTTTGGAGCGGTAACAAGGCATATTTCCATCCCGAAATTTACCGTAAAAGTCTGGTATGGGCCTATTTCAAAAGAGGAAAGAAGACATTTACAGAATTGGAATGAAGCATACTAAACACTTAAACGATATAGCAGGTGATAACCATCTGATATTCAATTATACCACAAAACATTCCGTTCGTTCGATTGACCCTATTCAAACAAAAAAGACAGGCTTAATAGCCTGTCTTTTTTTAATCATTTAAAGTTAACGTTAGATTCCTTTACGGATAAATAACTTCACCCCTATATTAACGATAAGGCCGTTGACACCAAACGCCCATCCTCCAGATTTTGTTGTTGATCTGAAGCCATTAGTACCTGTAAACTCATTCTTTGTAGAATTGAAACTCAGTAAACCTAAGCTGCCATTTAACGCTACATTATTCCGCACGAAGTAAAGAAAGCCAGTATTAAAACCAAAAGCAGAACCACTATTTTTAGAGTTGGTGATACTTACTGAGCCATTACTTTTGGTTGTGGTACTTTGGCTTGTACCTCCACCTGATAAAATCTGGGCGCCAATATACCAAGCATAAAGTTGCTCGTTTTTTAGATAATAGTTGCCAAAGAGCGCAAAACCGTTCATTGGATTTACATTTTCTTGTTTGGTTGTATAAACATTGTTCGGTTGAGGAGGCGGAATTTGGACATAAGTTGTTGTTGTTGTGTTCTTTGAAATGAGAAGACCAATTCCGGCTTCTATTCTATCACTTACAAAATAACCCACGGCTGGTAAAAGGGCCATCTGGCTGGTTTTAGTTTCGTTGTTAAATGCAGTTTGGTTGTTCACTGGCATCTGTGTATAAGTTGATTTATTGCCTCCAAAAGCGACAGTTCCTGTGAAGGATAATGTACCTTTGGTTAATTGTGCAAATAGTCCTGAGGACATACTTGCTAAAATCAATGATAAAGCTATTTTTTTCATGTATGAGTATTTTTATAAGGCAAATATACTTTCAACTGCAAACTATAGATGGTTTACATTCTGATTATGTAACAAAAATCCTGAATCGCACAAATTGGGGTGAAATAAGCAGCTAATTCCCTTATTTTTGAAGTAACACAAATGAAACAGGTAACTATTTTAACCGGGGCCGGCATGAGCGCTGAAAGTGGAATAAATACATTTAGGGATGCAGGAGGTTTGTGGGAAGGGCATGATATTATGGAAGTAGCGAGTCCTCAGGGATGGAAAAAAAATCCTGAACTAGTCACTGAATTTTACAATCGCAGACGCATGCAATTGCCAACTGTAGAGCCAAATGCAGGCCACTTGGCATTGAAAGAATTAGAAGCGAAATTCAATGTGAATATCATCACCCAAAATGTGGATGATCTACATGAAAGAGCAGGATCTAAGCATATCCTACACCTGCATGGGGAACTCACTAAGGTGCGCAGCTCTACTTATTATGAAGATGTTTATGAAATAGGATACAAATCCATGTCTTATGGGGAACGTTGCACCAAGGGAACATTGCTTCGTCCACACATTGTATGGTTTGGCGAGGAAGTGCCCTTAATCGAACCAGCCATTGAATTGGTGGCATTGGCAGATATACTAATTATTGTAGGCACTAGCTTGGAGGTATATCCTGCAGCAGGATTAATGCATTACGCACCCCGCAATTGTCCCATTTATTTGATTGACCCTAATAGGCATGATGATTTAAATAATAGCAGGGTAAAATTACTGAAAGACACTGCTGCTAAAGCATTGCCTGTTTTGATTAAGGAATTGATAGGATTGTGAATATCTACAAATATATAATTATTTGAAAATCAACTATCTGCAAAGAATATATTTGGCTTTGTAACTTTTACTATTCCATGTCGATTAACCTATAGAAAAATGACCGTTGAAGAGTACAATATTTCAGTCAACCAGATAGGTCCTTCTCTTTTAAGATTTGTGAATAGCAACTTAAGGGATAAGGACCACTCGAAAGATATAGTGCAAGATGCATACATAGTATTATGGGATAAAAGGCATGATGTAATAATAGAAAAGGCTAAATCATTCTTGTTTTCGGTGGCGCACTATAAAATGCTTGATTTTTTTAGAAAGAAGGGAAATAAGCAGGGGACGATTACTATAGAAATATATGCCGATGACCAGTACAAGTCCTATTCACAAAAAAACCTGCTTAATTATGCTATAGGTCGCCTTTCTTTTGAATACAGAGAGTTAATTACGTTGAGAGACCTTGAAGGCTATAACTACAAGGAGATTGGGCAGATAACGGGATTGAACGAAAGCAAGGTGAAGGTTTACCTTTTCAGAGCGAGAATTGAATTAAAGAAAATATTAACAGAAGTGGAGGTATTAAGTGAAAAATAAAATAACCAATGAAAATTACGAGGAAGTAATGCTGGGATTACTCGAAAATGAGTTCTTGGAGATTGAAAGGGAGGAAATTATTTTTGAAATTGAGCGCAATCCCCTTTATCAATTCGAATGGAAACGATTCCAGAAATGCATTATTTCGGAAGATCTGAAACCATATGAGATTGAGGAAGTAGAATTTTGGAAAAGCATTCTGAAAAAAGAAGGTGAACCAATTGTACTAAAAATAAATAAAAATTTCTTTCAGTGGCGCATTGCGGCTTCCCTGCTAATGTTGATCGCGTTAACCTACCTACTTCTTCTTAACCGGGAGGACGAAGAAAGCAATGTGCGCAGCATTGTGCATACTGCTATAAAAACTGAAACACTTGGAATACAGGGGCAAGAATTACTTACTGCAGACGTTCTCCAATATCCAAAACAATCCCAGCACAAAGTTAAAAGAATCAGACCGGTGAAGACTTTTTCAGTAAGAGTTAATTTAGAAGAAGTTGCGACTACAGAAAATAAGCCGGAGAAGATAGAGGAAGTATTGCCAACCCCTGATAAGTCCCAACCTTCGCTACCTGCTAAACGCGAAAAATATATGGTGAAGATTATCAGTGAAAATATCTTAGAATCCGATTTAGCCCTGATGCAAGATTTCAATATTATGGACAGGACACAAGAGGAAGAAAAACGGATAGATGCTTTCTTAAAGGTAAAAGAAACAACACTTGCCAAATTGTTAAAAAACACTACCGTTAGGTTCAAGAAAAAGGACAATAATATTTACCTTCTCGCCTATGGAGATGACAATTCTATGTTCGTATGGGAAATAGCCAACCAATAAAAATAATATGCAAAAAATAATCACCTTATGCCTTCTGGCTTTTATGGGCATTCATTTAATGTCCCAATCCCCAACTGACACTGTCAGGGTTATGATTAATGGTCAAACTGCGACAATCGAGAACAAAGGAACTGGAAAAAAAACTACTCTCACTTTTGAGGATTCCCTCAATGTATTCCAAGTGAGCGTTATTAAGTTCAGTAAAACCAACTGGCCAATGATTAAGGAAAATGCAAAAAGTGAACTGGGAGGAAAAAGCAAAAACTTGAAGGCCGTCCGTTGGTTTGGTGAAGGATCACTAGGATTGATAATGAATAGTGTACATAGCTACAGGGCAAATTCCCCGCTTGTTGCAGGATATTACAGCACCTTTGATCAAAGTGCTTTTGTAACCAAATTAAACTATGTCAAAGTAAAACCTGGCTTTCGCCTTGAGTTATTCATCAAGGAAAAAAGAAGGGAGTGGAATAAAAAAGGCTTGTACCTTATCACAGGCTCACACCTTCAATATAACCAGAGTTATGCTTCAGGTATAGGAACTATTGACACTTATAAAACAGACAGTACGCGCAAAATATACAGAGACAGCCTAACTGGCAGCTATAACGCAAATATCATATCCAGGTTTGGTAATATCAGATTCTGTGTACCCGTAATTATCGAAAAACAGGTGAACAGGAATAACAGGATCATATCCTTACAGGGAGGAATACTCTTCGGAGTAAACTCTTATTTTATAAACGTAAAAGAAAAATCAGGTACAGGCTCACGTAGTGAGGGTGGTTCTGGAGGAAATGATGGTACCTCATTTATAAGTTTTCAGCCTGTCATCCGGTTATTATACAACAACAGGGTTTCTTTCAATCTTACCTACGACCTGAATAAGTCCAAATTCGGATTTGGAGGAAACAAAGTATTGGTAAGCCATCCTATTTGCTTCAGCATAGGCTACAGATTCTATTGATTGCCAAATCAATAAAAAATTGCATATTTGTATGATAACTTGTTCAAAAAAACAGTCATATCATGCCTATTGTTCTCTTGTTTCATCTGTATCAGGGCGCAGGTTGACAGTACAAAAGTTAAACTCTCCTTCAACCTTGGTATAACAAGAGGGCAAAATATTTACCTCCGGCCATTCATAAGGAAAATAAAAGAAGGCAAAGAAAAGGATTTACAAATTGCCTTTACAATTATTCAATCCAAACGCAATTATACTGATACCACCAAACACTCGCACCTATTGCCACTTTTGTGGAAAGACAGCACAACGGATCAAAAAGATATAAGGCTGTTTACAACCTATTATCCTTCCGTTTTCCGAGTAAACAATAATTACAAAACTCATGTAATGTCTTATCGCTTTATGGAATTGGCACCAGATATTAGCCTGATAGAATTTTCACGGTCGAAGGATGGCAGTTACCTTAAAAATAATCTGCTATTTTTCCTTTGGTATAGAAATGATCAGTTGAGTAAAAGAAGCCATCTTATCGTATTTCCACTCTATAATAAGCAGAGCGATAGCATCAGCGGCAGTTCTTCAAAATCTTACCTACTTTCTCTTTACAGCAAATTTAAACGCCGTATTCCCAATACTACATTCTATTATGAAGAAGAAAAAATATTGTGGTTCATAAGAATTCGTTCAAATTATAAGCGTCTAAAGGCCATGGGAATTATCAATGAAAAACCTTAGTGGTCAGTAGCTACTAAAAGTGACAAAAATGACTTATAATCTTCAAATTCAACCGGTTAAAAAAATATTTGTTTATTAAGCCCTTTTTTATACTAATTTTGTACAATGCAGGTATATAAAAACCTTATTGAGACACAAGCTTTTGGGGTTTGCACTAAACTGGGCGAAAAGATGGGCCTTAGTACCAAGCGGATTCGCTTATTCTTCGTTTATGTTTCCTTCCTCACCTTAGGCTCCCCGGTAATCATATACATGGTGCTTGCATTTTGGATGAATATGCGCAAATATGCCAGAGAGAAACGCACTGCAGTGTGGGACCTTTGATAATAGTGATTAGTGATTAGTGGTTAGTGATTAGTGGTTAGTGATTAGTGGAGCAATTAGCCTCGACAACAATAGACACATTTAAATGAAGTCAATTTTATTTCTTCTTGCATTTACGTTATTACTATCATGTAAGACAGGAAAAGTAACAATACGTCTCCAAAACATTAGTGACTATGACTTCAAAAAAATAACTGTTCGAATTGGCGACACCTTGAAAGTGTTTGAAAATATTAGTAAAGGCTCAAAGACAGTCGCATTTGAAACAAATAGAACATATCGTTATTGCTTTACCAGTATAATACTATCAAATAATGACACAGTTAATTGCAGACCTAGAGACTTCGTTGGGGAAAAATTACACAAACGCGGAAAATTCAAAATGCAATTCGATATGCTTAGAATTCCACAACAACGCAATTATTACATACTAATTAAATTGAAAAGACAACTGTAAGAAATACAATCGATAATGGAGTTGAATAAACAAGGTGTATCCAAATGGCGCTATAGCATCTAAAAAATGAGTGCGCATTTGAGATTAGAGATTACTTCTAATCCTTCAGGTGCAATTCTACGTCTTTACCATTAATATTCTGCACTACCCAGGCTTCGTTTTCCTTTAACCTCAGTATTTTCCATTTAGATGTGCTACCTGATTTTGGTGTAAAATTAATCGTAATTTTATCGCTGCTGAAATCCCAAGTACCTATCTCCACATACTCGCCAATATTGAAGGGGCGGTATTTCAATTCGTAAGTCTTGTCTTTCCTAATGTCAACCTGATAATTGACATAAGCGGTTTTATAATCATTGGTTTTATCGCTACCATTTTCAATCACTTTATCAATAAACCAAGTATTCACCGCCCTGTGTGATTTGCTCCTTAAGCTGAATTTGGGGCCGTCTTCATACTTACAAGCAAAAAGCAATACACAAATGGCAAAAAGGGTTTTTGTCTTTTTCATAATAATTGCAAAAATAAATAAAAGATATGTTTATATGCGTTGATCGAGAAAATTAAAAAATTAAATACAACAATGGCAATAACGGTATTAAACGTTTACACCCGACTATAAGCGATTAAAAATTCCTAGTTGATTTTGTAGCTTCCATCTTTGCTCCATCATTTAAAAAAAATATAATTTATGAACTCATTAAGAAATCGTGTAATGTTAATCGGTCGCTTAGGCAGCCAACCTGAAACCAAAAAATTAGCCAATGGAGGCGCCATGGCGCGTTTCTCTTTAGCCACATCCGAAAGCTACAAAAACGACAAAGGGGAGCGTGTAGAGGAAACACAGTGGCACAGTCTGATTGCCTGGGGTAAAACTGCGGAAATTGCAGCGAAGTTTTTAACCAAAGGCAAGGAAGTAGTCGTAGAAGGCAAACTTGTGACCAGTAATTATACGGACAAGGATGGAAATAAGCGGTATTCCACTGATGTGGTGGTTAATGAATTGCTTTTTGTGGGTGGTAAATCCGAATAGTTAGCTTCGTTGAGGTGTAAAAGAGGGAAATTCCTAAAAACGATTTCCCTTTTTAAGCCATTATTAAATCGCCGATAAATTGACAATTACTTTCTCATATTGAGAATATTCTGTTTGTGTTGGTAAAAATCAAAAATCAAAAATACCTCACAACTTATTTATTTTAAAGCTATTACCTAATTCATAAAATCAAAAATATGCTATGGCACTATTAGTGAAATAAGTACCACATATTTAATTTCGATTAACGAACAAAGAAGAAATTTCCAAGATGCCGGATGAATAAATATTTAATACAAGCGTAAACAAAGTAAATAGGATAAATTTAAAATAACATAGAAAAAAGAAAGTTGATTTGATATTTAGCAATAAACCGACCCGCGCTATAAAACACGATGATATAAGGGGTTCAAAAAAGGAACCGCTTATGTTATGAGAATTAAGTTTTACTTTTGATCGGGATAATTAAAAATGAAGCCAATAATCAATCAATATATAAAATGGGGTATTTGGGTGTATATTTTGCTGGCTCTTTCCATTGTATCTATCTTGAATTTAGGTTTGTTCAGCTATAACAAGATTTCCAGCTCGCTTAATAATTTAAAAAGCCGGATAAATGAAGATATAGAATTAACATCAGTTAAAAACATTAGGCTCAACTATATTAAGATGGATAACACAATGGAAATGTATTTGATTACCAATAAGATGTTTTACCTAAATCAATTTGACACCCTAGCCATGAAAACGAAAGCAATTATTTCCAACTTGGATAAATCCAAAAAAATAACGGAATATGAATCTGCATTGATTGATTCCCTTGAAAATACCATCACCCATAAAATGGACAACCTAGAATATATTGTACTTTTTGAGCAGAACCTTTCCATTGAAAATTCTATTAACGATCTATTGGAAAGAAATGGGATACCAAAACCTGAAACAATCATTGAAACATCAAAAAAGGAAAGAAAGACAATTTTTGCTGAACGTATAGGGCTAAAAAGGAAAAGGCAGATTATGGATTCTATTGAAAACATGAAGTCTAATGAGAAAATATCGAAGGGTGCTGTTGCGTCTTCCAAGATAACAATAAAAAAACAAGACTTGTATGATATTCGGCAATCTGCTGGGGTCAACCCTTTTCTCGAAAGGGACAAGGAATTTAATGATTACTTTATGGAAGTTTGCAGGATTATTGAAACTATTGAAACCGACAGGTTGGACCAGGAAAGGGTGCTTTCAGAAAGAAAAATCAAAGAAGCTAACCAGTCTATATTACTACTTGGAATTAGCACCGCCCTCTTTATTTTATTAGCTGCAATTGTTTATTTTCGGTATATCAAGCGTTTGGGACAGGTAAGTAAAAGCCTTGCCAACGCAAAGGAGCTGGCGGAACAAATGGCCAAGCTCAAAGAAAAATTTATGGCCAATATGAGCCATGAAATCAGAACACCAATGAATGCTATATCAGGATTTGCTGACCAGTTGCATGCTTCCAACCTTACGATAAAACAAAAAAAACAGGTGGAGATTGTTCAGAAATCAGTGACCCATGTCCTTAATATTATTAATGACATCCTTGATTTTTCTAAACTGAATTCAGGTAAATTAACGCTCGATTTCAAGGGTTTTGAAATAGAAAAAGTCCTTAAACAGACGATTGATATATTGCAACCATTAAGTGCCGGAAAGCAACTTAGCATTAATTGTTCAATTGACGAGGAAATACCATCCATATTGATTGGTGATGCCTACCGTTTAAAGCAGATTTTGTTGAATATTATTGGCAATGCTATAAAATATACCAATGAAGGGTCTATTAATATCAATGTAATTTCGCGAATTATTGGCAATAATAATTTTTCTGTTGAAATTACTGTAAAAGATACCGGAATAGGCATTGAGAAAGCAGAACTAGAAGATATTTTCAAAGAATACCATATGGCAGATAATACAAGTTGGAACAAAGCAGGAAGTTCAGGTTTAGGCCTCAGCATCACAAAAATGTTGGTTGAACTTCACCACGGATCTGTAGCAGTTGACAGTGCTATTAATGAAGGCACAACTGTAAGCATCAAGATCCCTTTCAGAGGTGGCACCTCTATGGATTTAGCTCATGAAAACAGGTACTTAGGCAATCCAAATTTCTTGCATAAAAAGCGCATTCTAATTGCTGATGATGAACCTTTCAACAGGGTTTTGCTTCACAATATTCTTCAGAAATATAATGTCGTTACAGCAGAAGCCGAGAATGGAGAACAGGTGCTTTCGATGATTCGAAGTCAACCTTTCGACTGTATTCTCATGGATATTAAGATGCCTGATATCAATGGCCTTGAGGCAAGTGCACAAATCAGGGCTTCGGATGATCCCGAAATTGCCAAAACGCCTATAATAGCTGTT
>JBBQIF010000079.1:0-9632 GCA_038324665.1 Bacteroidia bacterium | reverse complement strand
ATCAGATTCCTTAAGAAGTTTTTGACCATATAAATCCGCTTTGCTAAAAATATTGATTAAATAGGTTCCTTTTGAAAATTTAATATTTTGGAAATAAATATTGTAGATTTCTATGTCAACTTTTTGCACCCTATTTACCGAATCAATTTTGGGATTTGAACTCCTCTTTTCATCTGTAAATTTAGGACCAGTATAAATATAAATATACATTTCTTCTTCTCCTTTTTTCAGATATGATACATGATATTGATTCTTAAAATAGGCAAAATTAACATCACCATCTCTCTTATATGGCTTACAATCTCCAAAATCACACAAAGTATCAATCATTCCAAAACTACCATTGTTTTCAAAAATACTAATTCTACTATTTTCAAGCTGATACAATAAATATTTTTCAGGAAAAACTACAAAACTATCACCCTTTAGATTTGATAAATCAATCCATATAGAACCCATAGGAACTTGGGATAAAGCAAATTTACTTAACAAAAGTATTAAAATAACTGCAATTTTTGTTTTCATGTGGCTTGTAACAACATATTAATACTTTTTACATCTGTTAACAATTCATTTCTGACCCTATTGTCCTTTTCACCTAATACAAATAGACAAGACGTTTTGCACTGCAAAGTTATTCCCTATTCTAGAACTACTTTATAATGCAAACTACCTTGTGCAGTTTGCAGGCAGAAAATATAGATGCCTGTTGCTTGTAGACCAGGAACAACGCGGTTAGCCCCCTCTCCTATCTGCGTCTTGTAAACCTCCATGCCTTGCATATTATAAACAATCAATCGCGCAGGTACCAGACTTTCTATCGTCACAAAGTCATTGGCTGGATTCGGGTAAAGCAAAAAATCTGTTGCATTTAAAGTATTAACGCCATTGTTAATCACCTTTTTTGTTACTTTTATAAAGACAGAATCCATTGCTGTGCATTGCTCAGCACTTGTACCCTTTAAATAATACATTGTACTTACGAGTGGAGAGGCGATGACCATTTTTCCTGTATCTGTATGAAGGGAAGCAGCGGGTGACCACAAATATTGATTAGCACCTGATGCCATCAAAGTATCCTGTTTCCCTTCTTCTATACTAAGAGCAGAAGGGACAATCTTAAGCACAGGCAATACATTCACCAACACTTTAAAATTATTTGTATCACTGCAAGAGTTCAATGTCATACCTATTACCTTATAATACGTTATTTGAATCGGCCGCACAGCAAGTTGGGCAACTGAGCCTAATACAATACCGTTTGCGGTTGACCATTGATAGGTATCGGCACCCGAAGCAATGAATGTGGCTTCATCTCCTTCGCAAACAACAGAATCCACTGTGACGCTCATATTTATTTCAGGATAAACCTTGATGGCAATTCCTGCTGAATCCGAACAGCCATTTTTATCCCATCCCTTCACAAGGTAATTCGTGTTTATCTTTGGGAAAATATTTATTGTAGAGGAATTAGAACCATTAAAATCAACTGTTTTCTGCCAACTATAATTCGACCCATTTTTGGCAGTGAGTAGGGTGCCCGTCCTAAAACACAATTGTGTATCAACAGCCATAATTGACAAGGGGGCTCGTGCAAAATTAAAGATGGTATAACTTGCGGTATCTAAACAAGCTTTAGATGATTTACCGATAACTGTATATGTTGTATTGAGGGGATATACAATAACTGTATTCCCTGCAGTATCTTTCAATCCTTGAACAGGCAACCATTGATAGAACGCTGCGCCTGAAGTCTTCAATTCGATAGAATCCATTGAACAGATGGTATCCCTTCCTGCTGAAATAACAACAACAGGTTTTTTATTTACAGTAATACCAACAAAAGATGAATCATGGCATCCCATTGAATCTGTTATCACAACCTTATAAACAAGCGTTTGCTTATAGGAAGCAATTACCTGTGGAGTAGTCGTATTATCAAGCCCGGAAGCAGGCGACCAGAGATAAGTCTCATAACCTGCAGGTACATTAAGTGTTGTATTTTCACCTTCGCAAAAAGACGTTTTACCGGTGATTTTTTTAGAAGGTAATGGCAGCACTTTAATAAAAATATAGGCACTATCCTTACACCCCGTGCTGGTTTGCATCACTACCTTATAAGTTGAACTTGTATCAGGATAAACAATGGTTTCACGTCCGCTTTTTATTATTGCCCCGCTCGCCGCATACCATTTAAAAGAGTTGCCTACACCATCCGCATACAATTTTACAGACTGAAAGCGGCACACCGTTTTCTTATCGGAAAATATCACCACTTTGGGTGCGCAGGTCTTCACACTTTTACAATCCACAGCAAGGGTTGCATCCATCCAGCTTACGCGTTTTGCAATCCAACTTTTCAATGAATCAACTTCCTCGCGCATAGAGTAGCTTAATGGACTCGGATTGGGCCAAATATAGATACCCATTACTGGCCATCGCTGGAAATTGCGGTATGAGGCTTCTTCAAGTACTTTATAAGTTGAATCAAGAAATTGATTAATATTATACAGACTAAAGGATGATTGTCGCAACTGGTTCCAACGGCAGTAATACGAATTGATATAACCGGTATCTTGGCGTAAACGCTGCCACCAGAATGGACAACCACCTGAAATATCCATTTCCCATCCGGAAGGATCCGAACTGTTGTTATAATCGGCATTGTTAAAGGCTAGGTTAAAATCCCACACTGGACCCATTTTTAATTTTCCCCCTTTGCTATCCCTGTCCTTATAGAGATAAGTGCTCAGGCGATATCCGTCCACATTCTTGCTAATATCATTGATAATGGAAAGGTCAATAAATGTACTTTCATCCGCATACTGTCTGTACCCTTTGGTAAGACTTGCAAAGCTGCTGGAAGCCAAGGCTATTTCAAATTTATAGATGGCAGAGGCAATATAATCCCTTTGCTTTTTAACCATTGCGTCGCCATTGGGATAATCATATTGAAAATAAACGCGACCGGAAGAACCCGGAGAAATAGGGAAAGAATCGGTCCAGCCACCATTATTATTACCTGTTGTTTTATCTATTTTTACAATATAGCCGCCGGTAAGCGCATTACCTGTTGAGTCCTTCAATTCAAGCTTAGTAATATCCACACGATTTTTATCCCGCTTCACCTTTTCCATCAAGATATAAATACCTTGATAGAGCCCATTAATAAAGAGTTCACAGTACCGATAACGGGTGGCATACCGTCCGGAACGCCTGGCAAGTTCATAAGCCAGCACATCTCTCATCAACGACTTGTCATTGTATGTTGCATTCAACACCCAGTCGTGTTCCGAAGGCAATCCCAGAAGAGATACATTGGTATCAGAAAGATTTGTTAGCACTGTGCTAAATCCATAAGGTTTTTTGGGGAATGACTGGGATGAAGAACCACGTGTTTCAATGGTGATTCCATGATTGAAAAACAAAAGCGAATCATCTGGTGAATTCATCGCATTGACATTGTTAATAATCCGCATTTTGGCATATATTCTGGGGTCATCCGGTATTCCTTTGCCATTAGTATTGATGAGAATAAGTGGCAGGGCGGAATTGACAAACGGTTCTAAAACGGAAGGCTTGCTGTTAAAAATAATATTCCAGTTTAAGAGTGTGCCGCTATCTCTGTTAGGTTTGGTATCTACAATTACCAAACGCCATGTAGCATTCGGATTTTGTCCATTATTGGCCACACCAATAGAGCCTTCTGGTTTATAATTGCCCTTTAGGGAACCCTTTGAACTGCTGATTTTATTGCTTGAATTATTTGTAAAAAGACAATTTGAATAATTTTTGGTGCTTCCTCCATTCGCACTACTCAATTCAATTAGCGTATTATCTGGCGCTATCAGGAATACGTCCAGGTCGGCAGCATAACTATGCGTAATATTAACGGTAACCCCATATACGCCGAAGGAAGAATTGATGCTGGTGGCCAGTCCTGAAACTACGACCGTGAATTGGTTCCTTGAGGCATCGTCCTTTATGACCCCTCCCATACCGGAGAATGTTTGCCCGAAAGCAATTGTCATAAAAAAGAAAAACGCAAAGAGTAATTTAATTTTAAGCATGATGGAGAGATTAGCCAATCAAAGGTATTGATTTTATATGAAATTATATAAATGTTAAAAAAATATCATGTATTTATTACAAACACGAAATATGGATGAACACGCCAATATTTGGCAAAAACTATTAACCTCGCAATAAGTCGTCATGTGACAGCTTGATATAAACAAATAGGGAAAAGTGAATAGTGGATAGTGCGGTTTGTACTACCGAACACTTTTAGATTTATTATAGTTCTATTGCATTTGACAGATGCCCAAAATCATTTCGTGGCAGCCTTATAGCGCTCAGTATTTTCTTTGCGCCCCTTGTGTTGTATTAGCTTTGAGTTCTTTGTGGTTTCTGTTTTGTTTTGCATTATTAACCACAAAGAACACCAAGTGGAGAACCGCGCAAAGAGCACAAAGTGAATATCTATATTGTCAAAAATATTCCTTAAAATATTTTCCCTAATTTTGACTTTTTATAATGCTACAACATATAATTGATCTCAGAAGCGATACAGTTACAAAACCTACCCCGGCCATGTTAGAAGCAATGATGAAAGCACCATTGGGAGATGATGTTTTTGGTGAGGATCCAACAGTAAATGCATTGCAAGACTATGCCGCCAATTTATTCGGAATGGAAGCTGCCCTTTTTTGCAGCAGTGGAACGCAAACCAACCAGATTGCAATTAAGCTCCACACACAACCTGGAGATGAGGTAATCTGCGATGCATTTTCTCATGTGTATTTATACGAAGGCGGAGGCATAGCTTTTAACAGTGGTGCATCGGTGCGATTAATCAATAGCGAACGAGGATTATTCAGTGCAAAACAGGTGGTGGAGAATATTAACCAAGACAATATACACTACCCCGCAAGTACTTTACTTTGCATAGAAAATACCGTTAACAAGGGTGGTGGCGCTTGTTGGGACTGGCAAGAACTATTGGCCTTACGTAAAGTATGCACAGAAAACAAATTGGCTTTTCATTTAGATGGCGCGAGATTATTTAATGCGATGGTGGCAAATGGCCAAGAAGCAAAACAATACGGCCAATTATTTGATACGATTTCCATCTGCTTAAGCAAAGGTTTGGGCGCTCCTGTAGGGTCCTTGTTATTAGGCACTAAAGCGCATATTTACAAAGCTCGCAGGATAAGAAAAGTTATGGGCGGAGGGATGCGACAGGCCGGTATATTGGCCGCGGCCGGGTTATATGCACTGCAAAATAATATTGAACGCTTGTCCGAAGATCACCTTAAAGCAAAACAGGTAGAAGCTGTATTGCAAACATTGCCCTGGGTTGAAAAGGTATTACCTGTGGAAACCAATATTGTTATTTTTAAATTGAATGATGAAACTGTTGTTGTTTCTCTTTTAAAACATTTAGAGGAGCATCAAATAAAAGCAGTTTCCATGGGACCAAAGGCACTACGTTTTGTCTTTCATCTAGACCAAAGCAGTGAGGATATTGGGGTGTTATGTGAGGAGTTGGAGAATTTTAAGTTGGATTGAAATAACCTACTTTTTCACAATTTCCATATTTTTAAGTAATCATAATCTATCAGTCTAATCAAACTTATTAATTATTCACTAAACTTAATATCTCACAAAGATTAATGTTTCATGACTTGGATACAATGACATCTCTTAGAACGCAAAATGACAAAACTCACTTCTTTTCGCAACACTCCACCTGCCCGTCTTGATATATTGGAGAAACATAAGGAATTCCGAGTGCCAAACCACGAATTATTAACAATACGGCTACAAACATAATAATATAGGGAGTCACTTTATTGAGTCGGATACGCAGATTGAGCGAAATAAATTTACCGAATGCCATCGTAAGCGCCATAATTGGCAAAGTTCCCAAGCCAAAGGTAAACATGAACAGTGCACTCTTTAAAACTGTTCCCCCAGCCAGGGAGGCTGCCATGGCGATGTACACCAATCCACAAGGCAAAAATCCGTTTAAAACCCCAATACTTAAATAAGAAAGGATGGTTTTATCCGATCGCAAATAATTAGCTAGTTTTGATTTTATTTTTTGGGTAAAACGCGCAAACACCTTACTATATAAGTTGCCAAATTTAGTGGCCAATAAAATGCCTAGGATGGCACTACCTGCAATTACTGACAACCATTGTTGCAAGTAAAACAGTTCAAAACCCTGCCCCAGCAACCCGAAAATAACACCAATAAAAGTATAAGATATCGCTCGCCCAATATTGTATAAAAGTATTGAGATTACCTTATCTGTAATACGCACACTATCTACAGGCAATGCAAGCGCCAGTGGACCGCACATGCCAATACAATGAAAACTGCCCAAAATGCCTATGGAAAAACCAGATAATATGACAAGAACAAATCCGTTCATCTTTCAACAACGATATCTTGTTCCCTATAATAGTGGTGTTCTCCACTCTCCCATTGCACCCTTGCTTTATAAATTCCAACCGAGAAGTTTGCTTTGTTGATATTAAACTGCCCACTGCTATCTGGCATAAAGTGAAGATTTATATCCATCTTTTGGTCACTATTGCGAAGAAACTCAATGTTTCCATTGGTAAAACCAGTAACCAGTGATGATGGTATTTGAATACAGATTGTCGCTGCGTTCTGTGTAATTAAAGGGTCAACTATTGCACTGTTCGCATTTTTTGCAGCATCAATTTGTGATTGATATTTTAACTCCTTTTCGTAATAATTCTTATCTACCATTTCGTTCGTTTGCTGATAAGCTACCAGCACCATACTAAGCATGATGAAGATAAAAGCGATAATAACGACGGCTATTTTATGTCCCCAGTTCATAGTGTTAATTTGATGATTTTTGATAAGTTGATTTTTTTTTACCTGAAAGGCCCAAGGAATTTTGTTTTAATAGTTTGTATCTTTTGATCACCTTGGTAAACGCCAATCTTAATTGGGGAGCTTCGTTGATTAATTTCATTTGAGGGAATTTCGAGGAAGAAAGTAAATTCTCCAATAGATTCCTTCTTTAACACGATTTTGTCCACACCTATCAATTTTACTGTTCCATGCAGATCTTCAAGCTTCAAAGTTATTGGAATCACTTCCCTAGACTTATTAATTATTTTGGCTTCGAAGAGATTGCTTAATTTTCCACCTGCTACCTCTTGGTACAATTGACCCTTTATGCGGGAAATATTGGTATCCACTGTTTTCCGCGAAATTATTAATATCACCATGAATACAAACAGAATGCCAAGTAATACTGTATAAGCCTTCATGCGTGTATTAAAATGAAATTTTTTACCGGTTAGTATTTCGTTTTCTGAAGCATATCGAATAAGTCCCCTTTCAAAATGCAGGGAATCCATCACCTCGTTACAGGCATCTATGCATGCTGTGCAGCTAACACATTCCATTTGAATGCCATCGCGTATGTCGATACCTGTTGGACAAACTTGAACACATTTCAGACAATTGATACAATCCCCTTCTTCCCGCTCAACTCCTTTTCTAAATTTACCCCTCGGTTCCCCACGCTTATAGTCGTATGATATCTGCATGGTATCTTTATCGAACATTACACTCTGCAATCTTCCATAAGGGCAAATAGTAGTACATACGATATCGCGTATAAATGCGAACACTGCATAAAAAAGAAGGGTGAAAATAATTAGGCCTATTAATAAACCAACATGTTCATCAAGTGGTTCTTTTATAATATTAATCACTTCATCAATCCCTAAGATATAGGCAAGAAATGTATGTGCAATCGCAAATGAAATAACTAGATATATAAAATGTTTAAGTGTTTTTTTGAAAATTTTAGTTGAGGTCCATTTACCTTCATTCAGTTTTTTCTGCTGGTTGGGCGAACCCTCTATCAGCCATTCTATTGGACGGAAAACAAACTCGAGGAAAACGGTCTGAGGGCATATCCATCCGCAAAAGAGTCTTCCGAAAACAACAGTGAACAAAACAATAAAGACAATGAAAGTGACCATTGCAATTGCAAAAATAAAGAAATCCTGGGGCCAAAATATTTTACTAAAAAGAATAAATTTACCTTCAGGCAAGTTGATCATCATTAAGGGTAAATCATTCACCTTAATAAAAGGCAAAGCGAAAAAAACTGCCAGGTAAAAGTAAGACAGTAATTTTCTGTAATTAGTCCACTTGCCTGAAGGTTTCAATGCATAAATCCATTTCCGATCACCCTCTCCGGTAACATTGCTCACGCGGTCGCGGAAGGTTTCGGCATGTAACAATTCTTCGTCAGTCAATTTACTGTTGGTTTATTTTTTTGTCGTAATGGCATTCATTGCAGTCGAATCCTTTTTCGAAGCATCTAAATCTGATTTTTCTTCAGAATACATTTCACCTTGTGGCTCTTTAGCTCCGGCGGGATTACTACCCTTTATGGACTTAATAAAACTTGTAATCTCAGCAATTTGTTTCGATGAGAGTTGGTCTTTCCAAGAGATCATCCCTTTTTCTACCCAACCATATTTTATGGACTTGAAAATATCCTTCAACGAACCCCCATGCAACCAATAATCATCGGTGAGATTTGGTCCAACACCCCCCACTGCACTTCCGCCATTTGCTGCATGACATGCAACACATTTTTGAATGAACAAGGTCTTGCCACTTTGAATATCCTCGATGCCCAACATGGTTACCGAATTCTCATCTACATTATTGCCTTGGGTGGCAAGCATTAGTTTTTTTTCCTTTTCGGCTTGTGCCATTTCAATATTATATTCTTCTATTTGCAAGGGCGCTGTTTTACCAATATGATAAACATAAAGGTAGCCAATTGCCACTGCTATTGATATGAGAAATGCTGCAGTAAACCAAGGCGGTGTTATATTATCCAATTCCCTGATACCATCATAACTATGTCCTGTATCAATTTGGCCTTCTTCCGTCAACGGTTGGAACCTGTTCATCCTTGCCCAAAGTCCTTTAAAAAAGCTGGGCTTGTTGACTGCCTTTAGACTTACAGTTTCTATTGTAACTGTTTTCGGTTCAGGTGATTTCAGTACCATGTTTATTAAAAAAGAGAAGAACACGATTAGGAAGGATTCAACCATAATAACAACCACCAATATCCATCTAATGGCACTATCTGAAAACAGTTCAGTGGATTTTGGTACATCAATGGCCGCAGTTCCTTGGGCAAATGAAACTTGTGACATCAATACCAAAATAATGACCGGTAAAACTTTCTTTACTGTGCTTAGGCCTTTTCCTTTGCTGTTAACAAAAGATTTCACAAGTACAATAAGTGTCCGTGAAGAAAGGTAGAGTGGCAGAAGCAGAATAATACTTACTATGACCAATATGACATTAATATTGAGAATATTTTCCGCTTTTGGTGCCGCTGTCGCTAAAGCTTGACTGCAAACTACAAAAGGTGTCATTACAGCAATGCATAATATGAATGTTAAAATTTTTTTAGTCATATATTTAATTATTATCATCTAAAGGAAGGTTCTCTATATGTTTAATTTCACTTTTATCAATGCTGTACATCCAGAATGTAACGATTATAAAAAAGGCTACAAACATGAGCAATGACACGACCGGATATA
>JBBQIF010000078.1:0-9642 GCA_038324665.1 Bacteroidia bacterium | reverse complement strand
AGCAGGAATAGGTTTATCATTGTATGGGTTTTTCCTTGTAGGAAGCATAGACAACGTTTTAAGGTTCATACTACAGAAATACATGGGACAAACACATCCCATTATTACCGTACTTGGTGTGATTATCGGCATCAATATGTTCGGTTTCTGGGGATTGATCTTTGGTCCATTATTGATTTCGCTTTTTATAATATTTGGCAAGATCTACAAGAAAGAATATATGACCTAAAAGCCCTGAAAATAATGCGCTTAGCACATTGTCCCTGACAGATTAATTCTTTCTAATGGTTATCTACTAAACCAGAGGTATGGTTTAACATGTAAATGATATAACCTTTTCAATTAACGGTATAATAATTAGCGATTTTACGGCTTTAACTTTGACCTATCGATTATGTAATGCAAGTTAGGCACATAATACTATTCATTTTTCCCTATAAATCAAATATATCATGAAAAACTTCGGTCAGTTATACCAATCCATTGGAGGCTTTTGCCTCATTGCAGCAGGTTTCATTGCCGGTGTGGGGTTAAGTCTACACCCATCACAATTTATTCCTGGAAATGCGCTTGATGATTTATGGAGCCCTGCTTACTTTGCCTTATTGATTGCATTTACATTAAGTGTTATAGGTATGGTAGGCATCTACAGTTTCCTTAAAGATGAGGTCTCCATTTTTAACAGGATGGCTTATGTTATAGGAATGATTGGGAGTGTACTGAGTGTTACTATAATTATTGTAGAAGTGTTTGTATTACCTGGTATGTCTTCACATTCAACAGGTCAACTACCGCTAATGGATTTAACACTCCTTGGCGAATCCCTAAACAAACTGAAAGTCTTTTTTTACTTTGCTGTAGCAATATGGCTCCTTGGATGGGTTTTAACAGGAATAGCACTGGTGATGAGTAAAAAACTGCCCACCTATATTGGTTTTGTACTTATTGCTGCCTGCATAGGTCTTGGTATCCTTACACTTTTTACCAATGGTGGCTTTGAAATGTTACATATCATTATCGGTCTATTCTTTGGGGCAAGCTGGATATTATTGGGTAATTCTATCAGGAAATATGATACCCCATGGTAGGGGCCAGAAGATAAGTAATACTCTCCTGCTTCTTTAATTTTGTATATAATCCCTGCGTGATATTATACCCATCCTTAATAGCTTTTACTCCCTTCGGTTACCGAAAGCTTTCGGCACAGGCTGTGAAATCGCTACACTTTAGTTCCGCTAAGTGCGAAGAAAAGATAATTTAGGATGGGTTTTGCTGAACCGTTAGGTTTTCAATGATTTCGAAAACCTATCTAGTTTCAGTCTATCCTAGTAGATACTTATAGAAATTCATTTCTTTCGGATTCCTTCAATCTCCACCTGCATGCTTCGCAGCATATTCATGATGCTTTCGAGGTTGAGTTCCTCCTCCTTTTTGTCTGAGATATTGAGATTGCATACGAATTCCCATATTTCTATAATATCTGAAGCCGGTATGCTGTAAGGTTGGTAGGTTTTATTATCCGAATGCAATTCAATCAGTTTGCCCTTTTTCTGGATGCGTTTATACACCACCCCTTCATCTTTGGTAATTAATATATAAGTACTGCCATTAGATACACCGTTGAGCGATTCTATGTATTTGCCTATGACATAACAACCATTGGTGAGCGGAGGCATAGAATCACCTTTTATCGGAAAAGCCCGGTGCTTGCCCGTAACGCGGAACGGGAGGTTCATGAGGGGTAATTTCTCTATGTACTCCGGATCGGCATAACCGTTGAGATAACCGGCAGAAGCTTTAACAGTCACTACTTCCACCTGATCCCTATTATCTTTATCCACCATGATAGGAAATAATATCCTGTTCTCCCCTACCTTAATTAAGGAATGCGTGTCAAACTTAGTGAGGTCGCATTTTACTAACGCATCAATGGCGATATGAAAAAGGTTGGAGATGTTAATGAGCGTTTCGATTGGGGGATCGCATCTTTCCTCTTCATAAGACCCAATGCGGGAACGGGTGATGTTCAGTTCTTCCGCTAATTGCTCCTGCGACCATTTTTTTTGAAGGCGTAAGTGCCTGATATTCTTTGAAATTTTACTCATGCTAAAATATTTAGCACAAAGATACTAAATTAAATAGTAATTTGCAAGCGGTTTTTTAGACAGATTCTTTCCACCATTTAGTAGCATGATAACATCATTTTGGAGCGGTGTTATCTTGTCCCAATAATCGGGTAAAATGGTGGAAGGGGTCTTATATTTTAATTATTTATTTACTTCTTTGGATAGGCAAATCGTTCATATTGACTTAGATTCTTTTTTTGTATCAGTAGAACGACTGAGCAACCCCAAATTAATGGGCAGGCCTGTATTGGTTGGCGGCACTAGCGACAGGGGTGTGGTGGCTTCCTGCAGTTATGAGGCAAGGGCATTCGGCATACACTCGGCCATGTCTATGCGAATGGCCCGACAACTTTGTCCTGAGGCGATTGTGGTGAGAGGCGATACAGAACAATACAGCTATTACTCTGATATGATCGCGAATATTATCCGAGAGGATGTGCCCCTCTATGAAAAATCATCCATCGATGAATTTTATATCGACCTTACTGGCATGGATAAATTCTTCGGCTGTTATAAACTAGCCACTGAATTGCGCACACGGATTATTAGTGAAACAAATCTGCCTATTTCCTTTGCTTTATCTACCAATAAAACAGTGTCTAAAGTAGGTACAGGAGAGGCCAAACCCAATAACCATAAAGAGATTCCGGCGGGTTTCGAAAAAGGATTTTTGGCTCCTCTATCCATAAGAAAAATACCAATGGTAGGCGATAAAACTTACCACCTTTTGCGCAATATGGGCGTGGCAAGGATCAGCACCCTGCAGCAAATGCCCATGGAACTGATGCAACAGGTGTTGGGAGAAAACGGTACGGTGATATGGCGAAAAGCCAATGGCATTGACAATTCTCCCGTCATCCCGTATTCTGAAAGAAAATCAATTTCCACAGAACGCACATTCGACAAGGATACCATAGATGTAAAAGCACTTAAAGGCATACTCATCGGCATGACAGAAAAGCTAGCCTATCAGTTGCGCAGCGAACAGAAATTAACTGCCTGCATTACTGTTAAAATACGTTATTCTGATTTTAATACTTACACCATGCAGGCCCATATTGCCTATACCTCACTCGACCATACCCTGATTGAAAAAGTGGCCACCTTATTTGATAAACTCTACCAAAAACGCATGCTGATACGACTGATAGGTGTAAGGCTCAGTCACCTCGTACAGGGAGGTCACCAGTATAATTTATTCGAAGAATCCGAAGAGCAGATACACCTGTATGAAGCCATGGATAAAATAAGAAATCGCTATGGAAAAACGGCTATTAACAGAGCGGATGGTATGGATTTTAAACAACATGATTTCAATGCCTTTAATGGATTGACAAGTGGTACGCCTAATCCACCACCTATCAATAAGGAAGAAAAAAAAGCACAAATTGAACATGAAGAAATTGAGAGCATATAGCCACAGATTATAATGAGGGACAAAAAAAGCGCAGATTGGTGCAATAGGAACCTAGCCACAGATTCACAGATTAAAAATGAAAATAAAAAGGACACAGATTGATGACAACATGAATGTTGTCACATATTCTACAACTAATCTGTGAATCTGTGGCTATAAAAATAAATATGAAATATTCAGAAGATAAATACCCATTCCAACAAGAGAGTTACCAGATCATTGGTATTTGTATGGAAGTGCATCGCATTTTAGGGAAAGGATTATTGGAAATAATTTACAAAGATGCCATTGAACAGGAATTCAACCTTAATAATATCCCTTATGAGCGGGAAAAGAAATATGAAGTGACTTACAAAGGCTTAACCCTTCCCCATTCATTCTTCGCTGACTTCGTTGTTTTTGGCAAAATAATATTAGAAGTAAAAGCACAGAAAAAGATGGTTGATGAACACTATAATTGGGTTATAAATTACTTGGCATTATCTAAATGTCAATTAGGTTTAATTGTCAATTTTGGGGAGCATTCATTAATTTCAAAGCGGCTGATTTTATGAGAAGAAAGCCGCAGATTCACAGATTAAATAAGAGAAATAGGACACAAATTTTATTCAAAAACATAATACTATCTTGAAGAATAATATAATCTATGCCCTTCCCCATCAAAAAAAATCTGTGAATCTGTGGCTATAGTACTTCATTTCGACAAGCTCAATGTAAACTAAGCTCAGTATTCTATCATTATCAAATTATCACATCATCAAATTACCAAATTAATTGCTTATCAACTGCCACACATATTACAGCTTCTGTTACGGAACATTTTCTGTTGAGCAACTATTGAATGAGGTGCAGAGGAACGGGTATTCCACTTTTGTGTTAACAGATATCAATAATACTTCGGCCTGTCTGGAGACTGTGCGCCAGTGTAAGGCAAAGGAAATAAAACCTATATTGGGGATAGATTTTCGCAACAATGCACAACAGCAATACATCGGCATTGCACGCAACAACGTCGGTTTCAAAGAGCTGAATGAACATCTTTCTAAACACCTGCACAGCAATACTCATTTTGATGCCATTGCGCCTGAATTCAACCATGCTTATATTATTTATCCCGTTCATGTTTATAAAGGTCAGAAACTGCATGACAATGAATTTATAGGTATTTCCATTAAAGACTTAAGTACCTTACATTTTATGGCTGCGAGGCATCAACCTCATAAACTGGTGGTATTGCAAACGGCATCATTCGAAGGCAAACGACATTTCAATGCGCACCGCTTATTAAGGGCCATAGATACTAATAATCTGTTGAGCAAATTACCCCCTGAACAACAGGCAAAAGGAACCGAAATAATATTGCCTAAACATGAACTGTATGCTGCTTATAAACAATACCCAAATATCATTGCCAACACGGAAAAAATACTGGCTGATTGTACCATAGAATTTACTTACGACAAACTGGACAATAAGAATTTAAAACATTACAAAGGAAGTGTGGCCGAGGATATTGCATTTTTGCGCAGTCAATGCATGGAAGGTTTGGCTTACCGTTATCCCAACCCCTCACACGAAGTGTTAGAACGGATTGAAAAAGAATTAGATGTCATCGCAATCAAAGCATTTTCATCTTATTTTCTTATCAATTGGGATATAATCCAATACGCCCGGCACAAGAATTATTATTATGTAGGACGGGGAAGCGGTGCCAATAGTATAGTGGCTTATCTGCTCAATATTACGGATGTTGATCCCATAGAGCTTGATTTGTATTTTGAGCGTTTTATTAATATTTACAGGAATAATGCACCCGACTTTGATATGGATTTTTCGTGGACGGACCGCGATGATATTACCCGCTATATTTTTGACACCTACGGCCATCAACGCACTGCTTTATTAGGTGCCTATAATACATTCCAACACGATGCCGTGATACGCGAACTGGGAAAGGTATTTGGTTTACCCCCGGGTGAAATCGACAACCTGCAACGCATAGAAAAAAACACGAAAGTAGATGAAATAAGCCGGCTCGTATTGGGTTACAGTCATGTCATCAAAGGTTTTCCCAGCCACCTGAGTGTACATTCCAGCGGTATTATTATTTCTCAGGAACCTATTAGCACTTATTGCGCCACCAGTTTGCCCCCTAAGGGTTATCCTACCACGCAATTCAGTATGATTGAAGCAGAAGATATAGGACTTTTTAAATTCGACATATTGAGTCAACGGGGCTTGGGTAAAATAAAAGACTGCCTCAGCATTGTAGAAGAAAATAAAGGCGTTAAAATCGATGTGCATGATGTGGCAGCATTTAAAAAGGATGAAGAAGTAAAAAAATTATTGCGTGTTGGCAATACCATCGGTTGTTTTTATGTAGAATCACCTGCCATGCGCATGTTACTGTCCAAGTTGCAAGCTGATGATTACCTGCGCCTGGTAGCAGCCAGTTCCATTATCCGTCCCGGTGTGGCTAAGAGTGGCATGATGCGCGAATACATTATCCGTTTCCGCGATGTAAGTCTGCGCGAAAAAGCAAGAAAACAATTACCCGCATTATATGATTTACTCGAAGAAACTTATGGTGTCATGGTGTATCAGGAAGATGTGATAAAGATAGCGCATTTTTTTGCAGGTCTAACACTTGCTGAAGCCGATTACCTGCGCAGAGGTATGTCATGGAAATTCAAACAGCGGGATGAATTTTGGAAAGTGGAAAAACAATTTTTCAGCAATTGTGCGCAAAAGGGTTATGACCATAATCTGGTATCAGATATATGGAAACAAATTGAAACTTTTGCCAATTTTGCTTTTTCTAAAGGACACTCCGCCAGCTATGCCGTAGAAAGTTACCAGGCATTGTTCCTGAAAGCCTATTACCCGCTGGAATACATGGTGGCTACGCTCAATAACGGTGGCGGTTTTTACCCTAAGGAACTGTATATACACGAAGCCCGTATGCATGGTGCTACGATACAGGCTCCTTGCCTAAATAACAGTAGTGCATTATGCGAGATTAAAGACACAACCATTTACCTAGGTTTAGGCATGATAGCCGAACTGGGGCAGGAAACTATTGTGCATATTTTAAGTGAACGGAAACAGGATGGACCGTTTAAAGATATGCATGATTTTGTAAGGCGCGTGCCGGCTTCCATAGAACAAATGCGCTTGCTGATACGTGCAGGCACCTTTAATTTTACAGGCCGGAATAAGAAAGAATTGTTGTGGGAAATACACGCCATGCTGCAGCCTGCTACTAAAAGAATACAAGGCAAAGAACTCTTCGAGCGCACCAAAAAAACATGGCAACTGCCCACGCTCATCAATACAAGAATAGATGAAGCTTTTGACGAAATAGAACTGTTCGGTTTTCCTTTATGCTCTCCTTTTAGTTTGTTAAAAGATGCCTTGCCATCCACCTTAACCACACAGCAACTGAAAACGCATATTAATCGCACTGTAGCCATCGTGGGTTATTTTATCAACAGGAAAAGAACCCGCACATCCAAAGGAGATGCCATGTACTTTGGTACTTTTGTAGATACAGAAGGCATCTGGATTGATACGGTACACTTCCCTCAAAGTGCAGCACAATATCCTTTTACCGGCCCGGGATGTTACGAACTAAGGGGAAAGGTAGTGGAAGAATACGATTTTATGAGTTTGGAGGTAAGTTATATGAAGCGGTTGGAGACGGTGGATAGGGAGGCGGGGGATTAGAATATGATATAAGAAGAAGGCTTTTGGTTTGAGCATAGTTGTTTTACTTTCCCCTTGAGTGATTTTCCATTTATTTAAAGTTACCGTCGCTGTCGGTTCTTATCATAAAGATATTTCCCATTGCTGCATTTTGTCCGTAACTAAAGGTTACACCTATTATTATGTTGTCGTTATTTAAATCTTTAATTAGGGTCTTTCCCAAATCAGCTGAATTACCTCCAAACTTTTTAAACCAAACCTGTTTACCGTTTTGGTCAATCTTTAAAAGTATAATATCATATTGGGCACCGATACGATCAGAAGAACCTGTAATTATAAAAGATCCGTCTGCATTTTGCTTTATAGAACTCCCCTCTTCATCGAAATTTTCTTCTCCGAATTCCTTTCTCCAAATTACATTGCCAAGACTGTCCGTTTTATAAACCAAAATCTGACTTTTAAAATCTAAAACATATTCACCACAAGTTACTAGATCACCATTAGCCAATTCAATTGTCGACTTTCCTTTCTCCCGACCCGTTCCTCCAATTTTTTTATTCCATAACTGTTCGCCCATGGCATTTACTTTTAATAAACAGACTTCACCCCGATTGCCACCATTATCTTCGTTTGTACCGGTAACTAAATATTCCCCGTTTTTAGTTTCCATTAAGTGAAAAGAAATTTCCTGCTTCTGACCGAAATAACTCCTTGTCCACAGTGTATCGCCATTTGTATTAACTTTAACAAGGTAAAAGTCTGTGTAGGCACCTACATAAGAACTTTCTGTCCTTCCGGCAATTAATATATTACCGTCAGATGTTGCGATAATACGAGCCTCATCTTCATTTTTTAACCTGCCATAGTTTTTTGTCCATAGCGTATCGCCGGTTGAATTAGTTTTGATCAATAAAAAATCTATTCCTGCATGCGCGGAATTTCTTGATGTTGTACCACATATAAATAAGTCCTGATTACTTGTCTGAGCTATGCCGGTTGTTAAACCTTGGTAATCTGTTAAAAAATCTTTGCGCCATATCTGCTTCCCGGATTTTGAAATTTTTATGACAGAAGAACTGTAACTGCATATGATCAGATTATCATCCGCAGAAACTATTGCAGTGTTATCATTCGCTATCATATCTCCGTTAAAAGTAAAATAGGATGGTTCCGAACTCTGAATAGGTTCCTTATGTTTTTTGCATGACAGGAAAAATGTTATTATCAGAAGTATGTATAGATTTTTCATTGTATAAATTTTATACTATCAGTATTATTCATTCGCATCACTATAATTGCCAATAACTCCGTTTTTATACAAAGGAATGATATTTATGTAATACAAATATAAGCATTTGTGAGTTCTTCGGAATTGTAGTTAAAAATCACATTCTTTTAATAAGTCTCTCTCTTTTGTTTTGCAATAAGGTGGATATAGAATAGCTTTGAGCAATAAAGGCAAACTTGATTTATGCTTCAGACAACATCAGACAGTAAAATAATTGATGCGCTGCCCGATATTCCTGTCTATAAAGTAGTAGAAGAATACGATTTTATGAGTTTGGAGGTAAGTTATATGAAGCGGTTGGAGACGGTGGACAGGGAGGCGGGTGAGTGATGTAGTTTCTTGTTTACGAATTTGCTTTGAGCCTTCAATTTTTGAACCTGCTTGAGCGCCATCGCTAAGGTAACTGGCGACTGTTTGGATAATTGTTCCAAACCTAACTTCGCTCTTTCCTGAAATGATATCATGTAATTCATTTTTTAGATGATTTTTCACCTTTACAAAGATACGCAAAGTTCTGAATTTTTGAAAGCCTTTTAAATTGATGCCTTTTGAAGTTGATTGGTCTATTATTTGCTGTATTTAAAATACTTTTCACGAAGCTTGTGATTTTATCCCGGATTTCCCAAAGTGACATACTGGAGTGGGTAAGTTCTGCTTGGAGATAAGTTATATGAAGCGGTTGAAGACGTTGGTATGAAAACTATCATCTAGTGAAAAAATTTAATTAAGTTTGTACGCATAAAGTCTAGGCATAAAATCATGAATTTAGATACTACCTATATGGAACGCTGCACCCTTACGCTTGCTAAGGCGCTGTTGCTGTTACAAAAATCAGATTCAGGGAGCATTGATTATGATATGTACCGATCTGCTTGCATAAAGGAATTTGAAATCATACTTGAACAAAGGGGAAAATTGCTTCGCAAGGCATTAAAGCCTTATTTTCATTCACCAAGGGCGGTGGATGCCTTGGTATTTAAGGATGTTTTCCGCAATGCGGTATTGCGAGATATTATTAGCACTGAGGAATGCGAAAGATGGCTGCAATACAGCGATAATCGCAATAGTACTTCGCACGATTACGGAGAGAATTTTGCAGAAGCAAC
>JBBQIF010000077.1:0-9668 GCA_038324665.1 Bacteroidia bacterium | reverse complement strand
AAAAATGCTGGAAATAGAAATAATAGCTTCAATAGAACCAACATTGAATTTAATTAGTTCCGATATTTTTGTATCTTATTTTAAGTATGAATGTATATAAATGAAGATACAAAAATATCGGAACTGATTAAATTCAATGTTGGTTCTATTGAAGCTATTATTTCTATTTCCAGCATTTTTAGCAAGTTGAGAATTCCGATTTTGCGAAAAGCACTTGCATCCCGTGTTACTATAAAACAGGCCGCTAAAATCGGAGGTGTCACGGTGATGGAATTTTATGAAAAACTTATACCACTTGGATTTTTAGTCAGTGAAACAAAAATGAAGGAGGATGATAATGTAAAAGCAGTAAATAGCAATGGAGGGTTTTATATAGACCTGAAACCAGAGGAAGTCATCGAACTCGATGTCAGAGAGACTTTGAAAGAAGGAAAGGACCCTTTTAATGATATTATGGAGGCATTGAAAAGATTACCTGATGCATTTACTTTGAAAATAATCAACAGTTTTGAGCCAGCACCACTTTTTAATATCTTGACCAAAAAAGGATATGAATATTGTGTGGACGAAATAAGTGCTTCGCTGGTTCACACCTATTTCAGGAAAAATTTGTTGGTTTCAAGTAAACCTGAATTAATTACAGTATCCAATGAAAATGAAGACATGCAAGATGTTCTCAAGAAATATGGCAGCAATGTGAAGAAAGTAGATGTGAGACATCTTGAAATGCCATTGCCCATGACAACGATTTTAAAGGAATTGGAGACATTGCCAAACGAAACATTACTTTTTGTTCATCATAAAAAGGTACCTAAATTCTTGTTTCCAGAACTTGCAGAAAGAGGGTATAAATGGTGTATTCAGGAAATTGAAGAAGGTCGGGTGAATTTAGCAATTTACAGGTAATGTCTATTGCAATCAATAAAAATACTTCCGCATCCAATGTGGTATTGCTGCATTACGCAACTGCAGCCATCCTATTTTTCTTCATTACTATACTTTTGCTTATTTCATGCGAATCTTTCACCGGACATTACTTTCAGCCAAAAGTGCTTGCCATCACTCATTTGGCCACTTTAGGCTGGATCAGTATGATAATATTTGGCGCGCTGTACCAATTGGTACCAGTCATTGTTGATTCGGAATTGTATAGCACCAAACTATCAGTTATCACCTATATCTGTTTTGTAATAGGAACCCTTTTGTTGGTCTATTCTTTTTGGTATATTGCAATTGGGTTAACCATACAAACAGCGGCATCAGTCATTGGCTTGGGTGCCACATTGTTTGTTTGTAATATTTTCTTTACAGCCAGAAAGGCAACTGCAGGTAATATCGAAATAAATTTTATTCTGAGTGCAGCTTTTTGGCTATGGTTGACAGTATTGATAGGAACATTGCTGGCTTTCAACTTGACCTATTCATTTTTACCAAAGGAACATTTATATTATCTGAAAATTCATGCCCATGTAGGGCTAATAGGTTGGTTCATGATGTTGATTATCGGAGTTTCATCAAAACTGATCCCCATGTTCTTGTTATCCGGCATACTGGATAACAAAAAATTACAGGTTGCTTTTTATTTGTTGAATACTGGTCTTGTCGGATTTTTAATCGATTCTATTTTCCTTGGTGACATGAGTCGCTCTCCAATTTACTTAATCATCCTATTGGTTGGCATTGCTTTTTACATTCTTTTTCTGGCGAAGGCCTATAAAAGTAGAGTAAGGAAAAAACTAGATATCGGTTTGAAACATACCTTTATCGCGGTTGTATTTATCAGTATCCCAATTGTATTGATGATTTTGCTGAATACAAGCACCATTACTGATCCCAACATTAGGTTGCATCTTTCCATTGCCTTTGGTTTCAGCGTCCTTTTTGGATTCATCAGCCTATTGATATTGGGACAAACTTTCAAGACTTTGCCATTCATTGTCTGGCTAAAAAAGTATGGCAAAATTTCAAGCAAGGTAAGGACACCATTGCCAAAAGATCTATATTCAGAAAAACTGGCAAAGTTGCAATTGGTTTTGTTCATTGTTGGTTATCTGATCATGGTTGCAGGGATATTGTTGGCTCAGGTGCCGGTTATGCAATTTGGGGCGTTTGCTTTGGTTATTGCTGCAATCCTCTACAATATGAATGTATTTAAATTGGTTTTTCATAAAACCACCATTTTAGAAAATAAAATTATTGCCAATGGAACTGTATAGTGAAAGCGATAAAATGACCATCAGGATTTATGATTCCTTGAAGCAAGTGCTTGACCCAGAACTGGGCATCAACATTGTTGATATGGGATTAGTTTATTCTGTTATTCTTAATCAACAGGAGGGTATAGCCATTCAAATGACACTTTCAAGTAAAGGTTGCCCGATGGGTGATGCCATTATCAGTAATGTTGAGCAGGTTTTACAGGAAGATTTTCCAGAATTCAAGACCAAAGTTGAATTGGTATGGGAGCCAAAATGGTCAAGTGAATTTATTTCTAATAAGGGTAAAGAAGATTTGGGTTATTACGAATAAGGGCAGGGATTTTTTAAATATTTAATGCAAACAGTTTGTCATGAATCAAATTGATATGTTTAAATATACCCAATTTTAAGTTAACAGATTTTTTTAAATATTACCTTCTACGTTTTGATAATCTGTATAAAATCATTGTATTTTATGATTGAAATCATATAATTACACCTTTTAAAAGTTCACTTTTGTGCAATAAATCCAAAATCAATATGAAAAAAATAGTATTTGTCTTATTTGCTACTTCAATGTTATACGCATGCGGAGGAGGCAATTCAACTTCAACAACTGATAACACAACAGCAGCAGAATCTCAGGATGAGAGCGCAGTATCTGGCGCAAATCCTTCATATGACCCAAAAAGGGGCGAAGGGAAATTTACTGCTGGAAATATTCAAATAGGCAAGCTAGATAACGCCATGGCAGCAGAAGGCGATAAGGTGCAAGGGGTAAAATGTGCCTCATGTCATAAGTTAACTGGAGAAAAACTAGTTGGTCCGGGCTGGAAAGATGTTACGATAAGAAGAAATCCGGAATGGATCATGAATTTCATTACCAATCCTGACCCTATGATTGATAAGGATCCTGAAGTTCAGGCATCTTTGGAACTATGTTTGGTTCGCATGCCCAACCAGGGTTTAACTGATATTGATGCAAGGAATATTCTTGAGTTCATGCGTAAAAATGATGGGGTTAAATAATTATAAAAATAAGTTAAACATATATCATGAAAAATAAATCAATAATACTTACCACACTAATAGGTATGGTAATGCTTGGCCTTGTGTCATGCAAACCTAAAAACACAAGCAATGCTGTAAGTACGGATGCTGCCGAAAAAACTTATGTGGCACCGGGAAAGTATGATGAGTTCTACAACTTTGTGAGTGGTGGGTTCAGTGGACAGATGAGTGTTTATGGCTTACCTAGTGGACGTTTATTACGTGTTATTCCTGTTTTTGCTTTAGATCCTGAAAAAAGTTGGGGATACAGTGAAGAGACAAAACCAATGCTGAATACTTCACATGGTTTTGTGCCTTGGGATGATTTGCACCATACTGAAATGTCTCAAACCAATGGTGAAATTGATGGCAGATGGGTGTTCGCCAATGCGAATAACACTCCCCGTGTCGCCCGTATTGATTTGCGCACCTTCAGGACTGCGGAAATACTTGAATTGCCAAACAGTGCAGGAAATCACTCTTCACCATTTATTACAGAAAATACAGAATATGTGGTAGCAGGAACCCGTTTCAGTGTGCCCGCTGACAATTCAAATGGTGATATACCTATTAACACTTATAAAGAAAATTTCAAAGGACACCTTAGCTTTATTAAAGTTGATAAGGAAAACGGAAGTATGGATATCGCCTTCCAGATTAAATGTCCTGGTGTCAATTTCGATTTAAGTCATGCCGGTAAAGGCAAATCCCATGGATGGTTCTTTTTCTCTTGTTACAATACGGAAGAGGCCCATACCTTATTGGAAGTGAATGCATCACAAAAAGATAAGGACTTTATAATGGCAGTGAATTGGAAAAAAGCGGAAGAATATATTAAGGCAGGAAAAGGCACTAAAGTTCCAGCTAAATATGTCCACAACTATTATGATGAAAAAACACATACAGCATTTTCTGAAATGAGAAATGAAGTATTAATACTTGATTCAAAGGATTTTACAGATTTATGTTACATGATACCATGTCCTAAATCTCCACACGGCTGCGATGTTGATCCAACAGGGGAATATATAGTAGGTAGTGGTAAATTGGCTGCAATCCTCCCAGTATTCAGTTTTGATAAATTACAAAAGGCCATTGCCGATAAAGCTTTTGATGGACAATTTGAAGGCATCAATGTCATTAAGTACGAAGCCGCTTTATATGGTGAAGTTAAAAAACCTGGTCTTGGACCTTTGCATACAGAATTTGACGGAAGGGGCAATGCCTATACAACATTCTTCGTTTCTTCTGAAATCGTGAAATGGAATATCAAGGATTTGAAGGTAATTGACAGGTTGCCAACATTCTATTCACCTGGACACTTATGTATCCCAGGTGGCGACAGCAGAAAACCAAACGGCAAATATCTTATCGCTTACAACAAGATTACTAAAGACCGCTATTTGCCAACAGGACCTGAACTGGCTCAGAGTGCGCAGTTGTTTGATATAAGTGGAGATAAGATGCATATGATCCTGGATTACCCAACCATAGGTGAACCACATTATGCGCAAGCTGTTTCTGCAGATAAGATTTCTAAAAATTCAGTCAAGATATTTAAAATTGCTGATAATATGCATCCTTATGTTACCAAAGGTGAAAAGGAATCAAAAGTGGTAAGGGTAGGCAATAAAGTTCATGTTTACATGACTTCAATCCGTTCTCACTTCGCCCCTGATAATATTGAAGGCATAAAAATGGGTGACGAAGTGTATTTCCACGTTACAAATTTGGAACAGGATTGGGATGTTCCCCACGGTTTTGCTGTTAAGGGCGCCTCTAATGCGGAATTACTGATAATGCCGGGAGAAACATCAACTTTAAAATGGATACCGGATAAAGTTGGGATATTCCCGATTTATTGTACCGACTTTTGCAGTGCCTTGCACCAGTCAATGTCAGGTTATGTGCGTGTGTCTCCTGCTTCAAGCACTTTGCCAATCAGTTATAGCCTTGATGCCAAATAAAACAATAAAAATGTCTTGTTGAATAGAGGGGGTGCATTTCGATGATATGCATCCCCTTATTCAGTATTTATCAATTTGCATGAAATGAAATTAAAATTATTATCCCGGTTGCTATTGCTTGTTGTAGCGTCTCTATTGGTGGCAACCATTTTTAAAGCTATCTGGCGCATTGAACTTCAGGCCCCTCAATATCCTGAAGGTCTTGTATTGTTGATTTATGCAGATAAATTGGGTGGGGATGTAGATATCATCAACGGACTTAACCATTATATCGGCATGCAAACACTGCATACGGAAAATTTCATTGAATTTAGGTTATTGACTTATATCATTGGGTTCTTTGCATTGTTTGCAATTTTAGTCGCATTGGTTAACAATAAAAGAATGTTGGTTATTTTGTTTGTGGCATTTGTAAGTTTCGGAATTATTGCCATGGTAGATTTTTATCGATGGAATTATAATTATGGACATAACCTTAACCCACACGCTGCGATTGTTGTGCCAGGTATGGCTTATCAACCGCCACTTATCGGTTATAAAAAGCTATTGAATTTTGGGGCCTACTCAATCCCTGATACGGGGGGATGGATGTTTATTTCTGCTGGCATGTTTTTATTGTTGGCAGTGATTATGGAATCTAAAAAATGGAAGGATAAAAAAGGTGTGAGCAAAATGGCTATGGTTCTTATTGGCATAATGTTTTCCTTTTCTTCCTGTAATTCAAGGATTCCCAAGCAGGCAAAGATCAACAGTGATAATTGTGATTTTTGCAAGATGACTATTGTTGACGATAAATTTGTAGCGGAGTATATAACTAGTAAGGGCCGATACTATTTTTTTGATGATATTTCCTGTATGGTTAAGTTTAAAAAACAAAATACCAATGCGCAGAATTCAGATTATTATATTGCAGATTTCAACAACCCTAGTCATTTTATTTCTTTAAATGACGCCATTTTGCTGAAGAGTGAAAAGATAGCAAGTCCTATGGGTGGTAATATTGCCGCCTTCTCAAAGCAGGAAGAAGCAAACAAATTCACAACCCAATATATGGGAACAGCAGTATTATGGGCGGAAATGATAAAATGAATGTTTCACTACTCAAATTAAGTTCAAGGTTATTGTTATTCAGTTTTGCAATTGCACTGAATATTCATTCAAAGACAGTTACAGTAGGGAAACAAAAGCAATTCCAGAGTATTAAAAATGCTATTTCCGCTGCCCAATCTGGTGATACTATTGAGGTCTATTTTGGCATTTATAAGGAAGGCAATATTCTAATTGATAAATCCTTGTTTCTGAAGGGAATTGGCAAGCCGATTCTGGATGGGGAGAAAAAATATGAGATACTTTCTGTCAAATCAAACTATACCACGATTGATGGTTTTGTTATCCAGCGCTCTGGTCATGCATCGCTAGAAGATCCGAGTGGCATTAAAGTGTATAGTTCACACCATGTGGTTATCAGCAATAATCAACTGTTGGATAATTTTTTTGGTATATATATCCATTTCGGTAAACATTGCATCATTAAGAATAATACATTAATTGCCTATGGCATAGAAGAACAGCAAATAGGCAATGGCATCCATTGCTGGAAGAGCGATAGTTTGCAAATCATCGGAAATAAGATAAATGGTCACAGGGATGGGATTTATTTCGAATTCGTTACATCCTCCATCATCTGGCGCAATATTTCCTTTAAGAATATTAGATATGGCCTACACTTTATGTTTTCACACAATGACGCCTATATCGGCAATGTTTTCAAGAATAATGGGGCTGGAGTAGCTGTTATGTTTACCAATAAGGTAAAAATGATCAACAACAGCTTTAATGATAATTGGGGTGATGCTGCCTATGGTTTGTTGTTGAAGGAGATTTCGGATGCCTACATTCTTAACAATCAGTTTATATCAAATACTTCAGGTATTTACATGGAAGGCACCAACCGGATAATTGTCGAGAGGAATAATTTCAGTAACAATGGTTGGGGAATGAAAATTTCGGCGAGTTGCATGGACAATGTTATCCATGATAATAATTTCATGGGAAATGCTTTTGACGTCAGCACCAATGGCACACTAATGTTGAATAATTTCTATCGGAATTATTGGGATAAATACGATGGATATGATATCGATAAAAATAAAATAGGGGATGTACCATATCATCCGTTGAGCCTGTTTTCGGTAATTGTTGAAAATAATCCACCCGTCATGCTATTATATCAGAGCTTTTTTGTTACCCTCATAGACAAATCCGAAAAGGTAATCCCCAGTTTAACACCTCTTAATTTTGTAGATGAACAACCCTTAATGCACGCTTTGCCTTTATGATCGCCATACAAAATATATCGAAACAGTTTGGCAGGTTGAAAGTGCTAGATAATGTGTCTGTCAATTGCCAAAAAGGCGAATGCATTGCATTGATAGGACCTAATGGTTGTGGTAAAACAACATTGATTAAAAGTATTCTCGGGATGGTTGTCGCTGATTCAGGGGATATTCTTTTCGACAATGTTTCTATTAAAAATGAGTTTGAATATAGAGGTAAAATAGGATATATGCCACAAATCGGTAGGTATCCTGAAAACATGCGCATCGGACAGATTATAGAGATGATAAAGAACATTAGGAGTTATCATAACCAATTGGATGAGGAACTTTTGCATGCCTATCAGCTTGAAAGTTTATTCAGCAAAAAAATGCATACACTTTCTGGTGGAACCACTCAAAAAGTGAGTGCAACCATCGCTTTTTTGTTCAACCCCCAAGTGTTAATTCTTGATGAACCTACAGCAGGATTGGATCCCTTAGCATCAGAGGTTTTAAAAGAAAAAATAATAAAGGAAAAAGAAAAGGGTAAGCTAATCATCATTACATCACATTTACTGAGTGAACTGGACGAATTGGTGACCCAGATCATTTTTATGCAAGACGGAAAAATCAGGTTTCACAAGAATACCGCAGTCCTGAAAGAAGAGACCGGAACACCGACTATTGCAAAAGCGATTACACAACTTCTAAAAGCAAATGCATTATGATAAGACTGATAAGATTTGTTGTATTGGATATTGTTAAAAATAAAACGACATTGGGTTATGCCATTCTGTTATCTGTTTTCAGTTGGAGTATTTTTGGCTTAGAAGACAATGCCACGAAAGGGGTGCTGACGTTGCTAAACATTATGTTGCTCATCGTTCCCTTGGCAAGTATTATTTTTTCAACTATCTATATATACAATAGCGCCGAGTTTATAGATTTAATGGTCAGTCAGCCACTTAAACGTAAAAAAATCTGGATTAGCCTTTTTGCAGGTCTTTCCATTTCACAATCCCTATCCTTTTTATTGGCAGCTGGAATTCCATTGTTGTTGTTCGCGCCTCTTAAAATTGCCATCAGTATGATGGTTGTGGGCTGTGTGTTAAGCATCATTTTTATTGCCATCGCATTTCTTGCAAGCGCCCTTACAAGAGATAAATCAAAAGGAATAGGATTGTCCATACTTTTGTGGTTGTATTTTGCACTGTTGTTCGATGGCCTAGTCTTGTTTTTATTGTTTCAATTTGCTGAATATCCGATTGAAAACGCAATGATTGGCGTTACGATGCTAAGTCCAATTGACATGTCAAGGATCCTGATTTTGCTTCAACTCGATGTGTCTGCCTTGCTGGGATACACAGGTGCTATATTTTCAAATTTTTTCGGCACAGGTTTGGGAATGGCTATTTCTGCATTGGTATTATGTCTTTGGGTTATTGTTCCATTTTATATTTCCTTATCCATATTCAATAAAAAAGATCTTTAATGTCAATTGATTCCATCAATTAATCCTTTTGTAAAATTAAAACTTGTAAATCATGAAAAAAACAAAAGACATTAAAACTAGGATGGATATTGAAAATCTTGTCAATTTATTTTATGAGGAAGTTAAAAGGGATGATTTGCTCAGTGGCTTCTTTACCGATGTCAATTGGGAGAAACATCTGGTTGTGATGGTTGATTTTTGGGAAAATGTGCTGCTGTACAGCGGCGATTATACAGGCAATCCTATGGAACAACACAAATACCTCCATCAGAAAATGGAAATGACAAAAGCGCATTTTGAAAGGTGGTTGTATCTGTTTGATAAGGCAACCGATTCGCTCTTTTTTGGCACGAATGCTGATTTAATAAAAGCGAAGGCGCAAAGTATAGCCTTGGTTATGCAAACGAAAATATTGCCTTAGGACTATGAAATCTTTTTATATCGTCTACGGGACTGCTGTAACTTCGTGGATATTAGTAGTGCCTTATGCCATCCCTAATGTGATTCTTAATCCGTTGTTGCGGAATTTTTAACCGTCATTTCGTCCCTACGGGACTGCTGTGAATTCTTTGAAGGTAGAAGTACCTTATGCCATCCCTAACGTGATTATTAATCTGGTGTTGAGGAATTTCTTAACCGTCAT
>JBBQIF010000076.1:0-9716 GCA_038324665.1 Bacteroidia bacterium | reverse complement strand
AAGAATACCCAATTGGTATAGATAAATATTTAAAGCGATTGGCATAATAGGTCCCTGCGCTTTTATGTTTTGAAATCGAAAAACTATCTGTTGCAACATACCTAGCATTTATGGTGGTTGTAAAAGGAGGAATCGATGCTGGCAATTCAACATTTTCAACAAACATCTTATAACCCAATTGACGGTATTGGAACCCTGTATAAAAATGATGTCTGTCCTTTTCATAACCCGCATAAATTCCAAAATTTAATGCACTGATACTTTTATCAGTGCCTTTTCTATCCAGCAAACCTGCTTTTGCATTACCGATGGTATCAACAGTTGTTTTGCGCTCTTTCAATAATGAACTTGACAATGTTGGTGAAAGTAAAAATCCTAGGTATAGCCTGCCTCCTGGGTTATTGGATTTTAAAGGTATAGCAATAGATCTCTTCGACAATGTATCCATTTTTTTAGGCCCTTCTTCGTTCTTTCCGGACATCTGTTCCAACGCAGTTACAACGACTTCCTTTTTTACCTCATCATTTGTACTTACGATGTTCATCCACGGGGCTTTTACTCCAATAGATTCATCTATTTTTCGCTCTGAAAACAAATTTTCTTCAAATACATCCTTCCTTTCCTTAGTAATGGAGCTATTGGTTAAAGATTTTTGAAATGGCAAAACAGATGCTGTTCGATATTGAATATTAGCACTAATTTTATGATTGTTTAACTGTTCACTTTCAGGATCAATATTTTTTGAAGAAGTAGATTTTTTATCTTCAACAATAACTGCATTAGTCATTTTATTAGATACCTGATTGGCTGAAATTTCAGATTTTATTTGGTCTGTTGACTTTGCAATAAAATATGAAACAGTACTAATAAACACGATACCTATTGGCAACCATAACCAAGCAAGTACCCTTCTTTTTTTTTCAGGCAGCAGTTCTGCTTCAATGGATTCCCAAAGACCCTCCCTAGGCTGTATTGAAAACCCTGATGATTTAATATTTAACTCTTCTTCAAACGATCCTTGATGCATAATGCGCTAATTTTTTTTTTTCTAAAATCCCTGCCAATTTTTGCCTAGCCCTTACATATTGCGTTCTTACTGTCACTTCTTTAATATCCAGCATGAGGGCAATTTCAGAATATGAATAACCATCGATTGCATAAAGATTAATAACAGTCCTAAAGCCTGCCGGTAAGCGATTGATTTCATCAACAATGGCCTCAAAATTCATTTTATCTATAATTGCCGGCAATTCCGATAATTCCGTGTAATTTGAGTATAGCGACATGTCCACCTCTTCAAAACTCATTTTATAATTCTTCTTAATATAATTAATGGATGTATTAATAATTATCCTGCGCATCCATCCTTCAAAAGAGCCTTGGAACCTGTAATGATTGATATTGTTAAAAATCTTAATAAAACCTTCTTGCAATAAATCATTGGCTACATCATAATCACCGGCAAAGCGATAGGCGATACCCAGAAATTTTCCTGAATACAAGCGAAAAAACTCAGACTGGGCCAACCTTTCATTGCGCTGGCAAGCCTTTATCAATGCTACTTCTTTTTTATTTAAATTCTCTTTACTTTCAAATGGCATGCTAACCGCGGATAATCAATTACCGAATAATATTTATTAATAGACCGCTAATATGGTGAATTTGTTGCAAGGAGGCAATTATTTTTATTTTGGACTAATAAATGAAGCCCCTCACACTGTTATTGAGTGCCATTTTCAAGCGAAAAGCTGAGCTAAATTCCCTGATTCAATGCAAGCACCTATTTAAATAATACAATATGCTTATTCACAGCTACTTAATTTAAAAAATAAAGTTAATTAAAATGCTACGCCTCTGATAACTAAGTAATTAATACTATTGATGGTACTTAAATTTAGTAAAACTTGAGATGTACCCTAGCATTATATGGTATTAATCGTATCTTTGCTTTTGCAAGATTATTGTAGTTTGACTTATGTTTAAAGTTTTACCATCTTTAAAATCCATATCTCTGTTATTTTTTATGCTTTTAATGGCCGGCAAAGGGTATGCCCAGTGCAATGCTAACTTTACTTTGCCAGCAATCAAATGTCTTCACTCTAATGTTTCATTTACTTTTACCGGTTCTGCCGGAAAACCAAAGTTTTCATGGATTTTTGGAGACCCCCTCTCCGGCCCTTCTAATTTTGACACATCGGCTAATCCCAATCACCGTTTTAACAATGACGGTCTCTTTAAAGTAACCCTAATCTTGACAGATACTGGAGGCTGCAGCGATACAATTAAAAAAAATATCCGTATACTTAAGAAACTAACAGCGGCTTACACCATTACACAACCTTGTGTTAATTCGGGCACTCAATTTACCTCTACTTCTCAAAAGGATAGTTTAGATCAATTCACCTCCTATTCATGGCAATTTGGTGATGGAGGCACCTCTGCCATTGCAAATCCACTTCATTTATATTTGAGCACCGGCAACAAAACAGTGACATTCAGTGTTACATCCTTCTATGGATGCAAAGACACCCTTGTTGCAAGTATCAGCATTTTCGACAGCCTCACTGTTACTGTCAGTAAAGATTCTGGTTGCGTTGGCGACCTTATTTCTTTTTCAATGAAGGCAGGTACCAGCACACCATCCAGCTACCTCTGGGATTTTGGGGACAGTTCAACAAGTTTATCGCAAAACACTTCTCATCAATACATTAAAGGTGGTTTATTTCCTGCTAAAGCTATCATTTATTATTCCAATAGCGCAAGCTGCATTAAGAACACTAAAAAAATAGTAATTAGTGCCCCACCGATTGCCGATTTCAACATCTTGGATTCCATACAGTGTTTTAAAAGAAATTCCGTTTGTATAAAACTCAAGAAATTTAACCCTAAATTATCATACAGCGCCTTATCTTTTGATGATGGGTTTGTAGACAATGTATCTGTATTAACTGATAGTATTATTTGCCACACCTATGTGGATGGGCAAGGAGGTAGATATACCTTAAGCATGAATATTATTGATAAGAATAAGTGTGTAGCTTCTTATACTTCTCCTAGCAAGGTAATTATTTACCCTGAACTTGATGCCCAAATAAAATTAACCAATGTAGTTGGTTGTTTTAAAACACCACTTTCAGCTACCAATAATACCAACCAGTCACCACCAAAAGTTACTAGTTTTCTTTGGGATTTTGGTGACAGTTCCACCGACAATACCAATTGGGCTTCTGTTTCGCACACATACAGCAGGAATGGCAAATTCAATGTCTCCCTTATTGTCAATAACTCCGATGGATGCAGTGATACTTTTGTAAGTCCAGGTGCTGTGAATAATACATCCTTCCCTGTTGATGCGCGCATGGATTCTGCAATAAGTGTATGCCGTTCTTCTAATTTGTTTCAATTCAGACAAATGGCGGTTAACGGGGCCCTTGTTTTTTGGGATTTTGGCAATAAGGATACTTCTTATTTCTTCAACCAGGATTACCATTATAAAAAACTAGGTGTTTATCATCCTAAATTCGTTATAAGTTTAAACGGTTGTAGCAAAACAGTCATTCTGGACAGTATAACTGTTTACGGACCTGAAGCGGCAATCGGCAACATTATCAACCAATACCAATGCCAGATCAGGGATACAGTCATATTGAACAATACCAGTACTTACCTAGGGAATAAATCGCGTAAATTCTTCTGGGATGTGGATGATGGTTTCGCGCCGAATTGCACATCTAATTCAAAAGCAGGTTCAAACCTTAACAAGAATTGCCGTTACTCTGTTGACTCAACAGGGATAAGACATATGTACACGCCGGGAAAGGAGGCCTGTTATGCGCCAAAGCTAATTGTGACTGATACAGTAATTGGATGCTCTGATACAGCTATTAATCCATTGCCGTTAACAAAGCCTAATGCCCATGCAGGACTTAAAACATTTTCAAAGGCTTTGTGCCCAGGTCCAGAAAAATACAAAACGGTACATCTTGACCTTAGCAAAACAAAACCTGGTTGCGGACAGGAATCATTTTGGGTAATATGGGACAGTGCGTATGCTGCAACCACATCAAATTTTGATTCCAATTGGATGTTTATGGATTCGCTCCACAACTACAATTATAAAATGAGCGATCCAAGTGGCAATGTAACCATAGGTATCATAATACAGAATGGCACCGACAGCAACAATATACCTTGTACTGATACGGCCTGGTACCCGAAAGCAATAAGGTACGGCAGACTTAACCCCGATTTCAAAACAAGTTATAATCCATCCAAACATTATTGTAAAAACACCTCCTTTACTTTCTCTGTGAAAGACACCCTGCAGGATTCTCTTTCCTCAATACGATGGTATTGGGGCGACGGCACCTCTCAACTTGTATCAACTACCGCTCCTGTTAGCCACACTTTCAGGAATGCAGGCGTATTCAGGGTGGTACTTGCCCTTCAACATAAAAACGGTTGTATCGGCAATGATACGATGGAATTACAAGTTGGTTATTTCAATGCCTTCTCACCTACAGTGAATGAGGTATGCCTTGGCAATACCGTGACACTTTATAAGTACTTAAACTATTGGTTAGATAACACCTCCTACTGGAACGATACTATTAGGAGTAAAGCTGGCCTGGAATCTATTAAATGGGATTTTGGCGACGGAAAGGGATTTAGTTCCAACGAACAGCTTCCTTATGTCACTTATCCAAAAATAGGCAATTATGTGATAAGACTTGCAACAAAAGATAGTGCCGGTTGCAGGGATACATTCACCAGCCCTAACCCTTTCAGAGTGTTCAAGATAAAGGCTGACTTTTCTACTGTTCGCGATACCTTTATCTGTTCTCAACAAATTGCCTTCAAATCAAATGTCACCTCCTTCGATTCAGTAAACAATTACGGTCAAATAGACGACCAAATAAAATCTTATAAGTGGACATTTGGACAGGGCCTGTCACAAAGTGTCTTAGCTAACCCTACAAAATACTTAAAGACGGGCACCCATTCTGTCAAGCTGGTGGTGGAAAATATGAAAAACTGTAAAGACAGCATCACCAAATCCGTAACGATTATTGGCCCACAGGCAGATTTTGAATTCATCGGTGACTCTTCAGGTTGCCAGTCACTGAAGGTATACATGAAAAATAAAAGTAAGCTTTCTAGTTATTATACTTGGCGTTTCGGAGATGCCCAGAATACTTCCTTTTTCACCACAAAAGATACGACCATCTGGTTTAACTACCAAGTGGCGGGCAATTATTACCCTAAACTAACATCCCAAGGCTTTATGGTAAGCAATGGCTTTCCTGTCACTTGTTACTCAACATTCCCCGATACCCCATTCAATGCGGAATTAAGGAAAATAACGGTCTATGAAAAGCCCAAATCTTTCTTTGTTCACCGTACAAATTGCAATACTTATACGACTACTTTTACCAACACAAGTTTTGTAAATATTGGAAAAATAGCTTCTTATGTTTGGTATTTTGGGGATGGTGACACCTCTCATCTCACCAATCCTGTGCATCAGTATGCTGATACGGGAAGGTATTGGGTTACCCTTGATGTTTACACAGACCGTGGCTGCTTTGGATCCAATAAACTTTTAGTGACTGTAGCACCCATTCCTGTTGTATTTTTCAAGAAAAAAGATGTCTGTCTTGGGCTACCCATCCAATTTACTGATTCTTCTTTTGCATTTAACAACCAGATTTATAAGTGGGACTGGGATTTCGGCGATGGCACTTCCAGCACCCTTACAAACCCGCTTAAAACATACACCTTTGATTCTTTATTTACTGTAAAACTAACCGTTACTAACCTTATTGGGTGCGCGGGTTCTGCTACCAAACAGGTGTGGGTTCACAACAGGCCAAAACCCAATTTTACCTACAATAATCAGTGCTTAAATGCCCCACTTACTTTTAATAATACAAGTTCTTCGAAGGAGAACCCACTCAAATATCACTGGACCCTTGGAGATGGTGACACGTCCACAAAAAAATCTCCTGCCAAATTATACAAAGATACTGGGCATTATAAAGTGAAGCTATGGGCAATCACGCCATTCGGATGTGATGACTCAATAACAAAAGCTATAACGATTTACCCATTACCTAATGCAAAATTTACTTTGAATTACCATGCTGATTGTAGACGAGGCAACCAGTTCAACTTTGCGAACAAGAGTAAAATTGACACAGGTTCACTTTTTTACCATTGGACCTATGGCAACGGAGATACAAGCCTCCTTGCTAACCCGGTTTATACCTATACTGGTGCCGGAAAATTTAAAATAAAAATGATTGCGATTACCCACTACAATTGTAGGGATACCAGTTATGATAGCGTAATAGTGCACCCTAACCCTGTGGCGGCAAAACTACTTTCAAACTATGCGTCACAATGCATTAATACCAATAAATATATTTTTACTGACCTGACAACTATTTTATCAGGCACATATAAAAGGCAATGGCTTACTGGAGATAATTTTATTTCTACAGATTCAATCCTCACGCACAGCTATAAAGACACAGGTAATTTTTATGGAAAATTAATAGCCATAAGTAACAAAAATTGCACGGATACATTACCTTTCAGTGTCCATATTTACCCTAAACCAATCGCCGGTTTTTCAATCGATTTGCCGGTTCAGTGCCAGGATGGCAACCAATTTACATTTACAAACAATAGTACCGGGCTTTACGGCAATACCACTTCACGCTGGTATTTCGGCGACGGTGATTCATCTACAAATCTAAACGCCATTCATAAATATTCCATTTATGACACATTTACTGTAAAACTGATAGCCACAAACAATACATTATGTCGTGATACTATCTTGAAACCAGCAGTAGTGTATGCCAAACCTAACACCCAATTCAAAGTAAATGACACCCTACCATGCGAATTGAACAACCTTTTCAAGTTCATTAATAAAAGTACCCTGCCTTATGGTACCATGAGTTTTTCATGGGATTTTGGTGATAATAAAGCTGCTACAGGAGCAAATGTGAGCCATCCGTATGACACTTTTGGCACATATACCGTTCGTTTAATGTCATTGAGTAATCATGGCTGCAAGGACACCATCCGAAAAAGTGTAACCGTGTTCCCTATGCCTTTTGCCGCATTCAGTGTTAATGATGCAAGCCAGTGTTTGAACAACCAGAATTTTATTTTCACCAATCATTCCATCATAGGCAAGGATACATTTTTCTCCAAATGGTTGTTGGCAGAGAATGATTCTGTGAAGACCTTCAACGCGCAAAAACAATTTAAAACAAGCAAAATTTTTACGGTTGTTTTACACCTCACTTCCAACTTTGGCTGCAAGGATTCTGCGAAGATGGACATCAAGGTATTCCCCAAACCATTTCCTCAATTTTCCATTAATGATTCTACACAATGTATTAATTCGCAGACTTTTATATTCACCAATAAAACCAACATTCTAAATGGATCTTTAAAATACAAATGGATCTTGGGAGACGGAGCAAAAGACACCAATACATCAATTGCACATCAATATGTAGCATACGGAAATTACAAAGTAACCCTCACTGCTTATTCCGATTCTGGTTGCATAGACAGTTTTTCAAAACCTATTGAGGTATTTCCCAAGCCAACATCTAATATTACCGCCAATGACAGTGGGCAATGTACCAATACCAATTTATTTTTATTCAAGGGTCATTATACTATCCCTTATGGAAATGTAAAAGGCTACTATTGGAACCTGGATGGCACATTTAAAAAAGGCACAGCGGATACTTCCAAAAAATATCTAGGTTATGGCAATTACAGTGTCGGGTTCATTGTAGAAAGTGCAGAACTGTGCAGGGATACTTCTTACCTCACTGTTACAGTTTACCCAAAACCTCTTAGTAAATTCGCAATAAATGATTCCGCACAATGTGAAAATGACAACCTGTTTATTTTTACCAACCAGAGCCAGTTTATTCCGGGTCCATTAACCTATCAATGGGATTTTGGGAACGGTACGACAGACAATACTATTTCTCCTCAAAAGACATTTGTTAAACATGATACCTTAAAAGTCAGGTTGATTTCTTATACAGATTATAATTGTCAGGATACTTTTATTTCTACTATTATTATTTACCCAAAACCCATTCCAGCATTTACGATCAATAATCCTGCACAATGCCTGAATGGCAACAAGTTTATATATCCCAACAAAAGTAAGATTCCATCCGGAACTATGACTTATCTTTGGCAAACTGGCGATGGTTATTCTGCCAGCCAAGTAGATACCGGCCATATTTACAAGAAGGAAGGCACCTATCTTGTGAAGCTGAAGGCATACTCCAATCTTGGTTGCAGAGACTCTGTTACTAAATCTGTAACGGTGCATCCGAAACCAATACCAGCTTTCAGTATTAATAAATTAAAACAATGTTTGAACGACCAGCTTTTCACCTATATCAGTAGTAGTACTATTGCTACTGGCCAATTATCTTATAACTGGAAACTAGGCGATGGCAATGTTTCTAATACAGCAAATGTTAATTACAAATACGCTAGCTTTGGTTTACGAACAGTACAATTAAAAGTAATATCAGACAAATTTTGCAGTGATAGTATCCGAAAGGAAATCAGGGTTTTTGCTAAACCTATTATGAGTTATCATATAAATGATACTGCCCAGTGCGTTGACAACCAAAACCTGTTATTCAACTCAACTACAACCATCCCAGAAGGCAAACTTACTAGCCTTTCCTGGAATTTTGGTGATGGTGGTACCGATACCGGAATATATACCAGCCATTATTTTATTTATACAAAACCATATACTGTAACCCTTACGGCCATTTCCGACAGTTTATGTGTGGACAGTGTGAAAAAAGTAATTCGCATTTTTGCTAAACCGATCGCTGATTTCTTGATCAACGATTCCGCACAATGCCTGAGAGATAATTCTTATTTATTTACCGATAATTCTTACGATACAATCGGAATCAGTACATACCTATGGGATATTAACAGCGGCGGTACGGCTGTTACCAACAATGTGAACTATTCCTTCACAGATACTGGTTATAAAACAATAGGGCTAATCATTACCTCCGTTAACGGCTGTAAAGATACTACAAGTAGGCAAGTATATGTTAAACGCATGCCAGACCCTGCCTTCACAAAACTCGCTGAATACTATTGCCAGGGGGACCCCGTTCTCCAATTATTCCCTCTTGAACCGGGAGGTATTTTCTATGGCAAAAATATGTCGGCTAATATATATAACCCTTTAGCATTGTGGAGAGATACTGTTAAATATTCCGTCACAGTTAATGGATGTAAAGATAGTTCTTATTGGAACACAAATGTTTTCCCGCCACCTAAGGTCAATTTCGGCAATGATACCACACTTTGCAAATTTGAGATACTCAACCTGAATGCCAAATCATGGAACTCTAAATATGTTTGGAATGTCAGCTTCCAGTCGGATACCATGATGAAGGTAACCGAGTCTGGCCTCTATATCGTGCATGTTACAAATATTTGTGGCACATATAGCGATACAATACACGTAACCTTTAGAGATAATAATTGTCGTTTCTTTATTCCTTCGGCCTTTACACCCAATGGTGATGACATCAATGAATATTTCACTCCAGTTACTGTAAACGTTCCGGAATTAACAATGAAAATATTTAACAGATGGGGAGAAAAAATGTATGAAGGCAACCAGG
>JBBQIF010000075.1:0-9751 GCA_038324665.1 Bacteroidia bacterium | reverse complement strand
ATTTTGCCCTATCCCATTAGCTTTTGCAATTGTTTTCCATGTACTTACAACTTTGGTAATCTCTTTTAAAATGTGGTTTGCATTTACAGTACTTAACTTAAAGAATTTGGCTACCTCCAAAGCAAGCCCTATATCTAATTCATTATTGTTGTCAGTTATATTCAATTTCAAGCCAGTACCATATTCATTCGGATTGACATCATAAGCCGGTGATAAGCGCCATCCATTCTTAACCAGCAGGAATCCATGGTTTCTCAAATGATCATCAGTATTCGATACAAGAATATTAAATACAATTCTTCTCCAAAGTTGTTCAAGGTCTTCGGTAGATGAAGCACTGTGCTGCATAATGAAACCCGCCAATTCTAAATAACTTACACCTTCTGTATTGTCTGCACCATCGTTGTAACCCAATAATGTCATGGCTGAAGCAAAGTGAATGCGTTGGCCTTTTGTTGACCTGTCGAACCTTTTAGATAAAAAGGTATGGTGCTTGCCAGAAAATTTCATCAATTTGGCCTCTGGAACGTATATTCCACATTGTTTTGCAAGTGTGTGTAATACCATTTCCCAAGCACCGGAATTTTTTTCATCATTTGCACTTGGAAATTTGGCCATCCATAAATTACCTTTTTGGTCTGTAACTCCTGCTTTCGGTCTGGCACCTCCAAGTGAAGAACCCGGATTTACAAGTAATGAAAGCCATTTCAGGTAATGTGGGTCATTGATTGCATCCTCCTTTTCTAATTGTAAACTGGCATTTTCCAATTCTCTTAAAGAGGTCCAAGGAGGTGAGGCCATGTCTTTTTGATTGTTAAGGAATTCATCTTGGGGGTCTAGTTTAAAACGAATGCCGCCTAACCTTTGTCCGTCAAAAACGCCAAGTAAATAATCACTTTCAAAAAGGGTATGTTCAGTCCTGCCTTCTTGTTTTGCTATGGCAGCTTCTCTTCTTCTCATTAATAATCTCCCCCATCTATCAGGCGATGAATCTAAAAACAGACCAAAATTTACCTTCTCTTCAGGCAAATACTGTTTGCCTTGAAACTTGCCTAAATCCGGATCAAGCATTAAGGCAAAATCAGATTGCAGCCAAGAATTATCATACTCAAAATAGAAAATTTCTTTACCCCTAATGTTTTGGGTATGGAGTATCCCTAAAGCTTGGGTAGTATCCAATCCTTGCCAGTCTGCGTACACATGTATCACTTTTTGTCTGTTCGATGCCATGATTACTTCTTTTTGCGCGGCGCCCTTTGTTTTACCATCAATCCTAAATCCTGTAGCTTGCGACCCAATGGGTCATTCGCAGCAACCTGTTGCAAATCGTTCTGCAAGCCCAAGATAAATAATACCTGCAAATAACTGCCTATGGCAACAGAAGGACTCCCTTGCTCTATTTTATACAATGTCATTCTACCTATGCCGGCGCGTTCCGCTACCTGCTCAGTACTCAGTTTCCTGCGCAGTCTTGCCAATTTAATATGCTCACCAAGTGCATCAAGGATTTTCTGGTTTTTAGGTAATATAACTTGTTCAACTTTCACTTAATGTATCATTAAAGATACAAATATACAATAAAATATTCATATAATGATACATTAAACTAAAAAAGTAAATCGAAAGCTAAAGGAAGTTGATGTTCAACAGCATCACTTTGCAGCCCTTACCCAAGTACAAAGCGGCAAATCAAATCCATTTGCGCCTGGCACAATGCATTCGCCCCAAACTGACGTTATACCGTAATGTGCCTTAAGCAAATTGCAGCCAATAGTGCCGCTTAATCCCATACTGTATAAATTGAGTAAGACAAAAAAATTGGTTTTATCAGTAATGGCTGCGCAGTATTGAATTAGCTCGTTAAGGTTTTCCTCTAATATCCATTTTTCACCACCCGGACCTCTGCCATAGGCTGGCGGATCGATGATAATGCCTTGGTAAACAGTGCCTTTATTGGCCTGTCTTTTCACGTATTTTAAAGCATCTTCTACCAACCACCTTATTTCTGGTGCACCGGATAATTGCTTGTTTTCATTCGCCCAGCTTACCACATTGCGCACTGCATCTAAGTGGGTAACATCGGCACCTGCGTTGGCCGCTACTATACTCGAAGCACCTGTGTAAGCAAAAAGATTAAGTACTTTTGGGGTATTGCCAAGCCGTTTTATCTGTTCATCAATAAAATGCCAGTTGCTTACCTGTTCTACAAATACACCCAAATGGCCAAATGAAGTGCAGCTTAATTTTAAAGTTAATTTCAGTGGAGTATAATGAATTTCCCATTGTTTGGGCATTTGCTTAAAAAACTGCCAACCACCGTTTTCATTCTCACTGTCTCTATGGCTTTTTTTTGAATTGTCGCGTTCAAATTTAGCATGTGCCTTATGGCTCCAATCGGCAGGTTTTAATTGTTTAGGCCAAAGCGCCTGGGGTTCCGGACGGATTAATATATATTGCCCAAACCGCTCTAGTTTTTCAAAATTACCGGAGTCTAGCAATTCATATTCGGGCCACTTATTTATCTGGTCTTTCATGTTTGTTTGGTTTTTTATAAAACAAGAAAGAGGCTTTTCAACTCATCTATAGAAAGGTTCGTCTTCAACATTTTCGAATTAGATTTTCACCCATCAACATAACCGAACGCGAAATCAATAAATCAATAAATCCCAAAATCCTAATATTAAAGGTCTTTCAAAACCTCAACTGCTTGTTGAATATAAATGTCTTTTTCAAATGCCTTGTTCCAATCGTTCTTCACTTTCATTTTGATCTCATCAGCGCCAATAAGCGCATTATCAGCACTGGTATTAATGTATTGCATGGCTTTAATAGCCTTCACATTTTCTTCATAAGCTTTATTGTCAAGTTCCAGATGCTTTTGTTCAGCTCTGTACTTTTCAAGGTTAAGGCTAAATATTGTGCGTTTACTTTGTGCTTTGATCTTTAGTGCAAGCGTTGTTATTTCGTTAAACAGTTTGCTTTCCGCAATCCGCTTATCGCTGTTTTGCTTGGCTTTGGCAATCTCCTTGGTATAATCATATTTTGTTTGATACATGGCTTTAGCAATTAGGTCAACGCCCAATGGATGTTCACTATCTTTTTCACCATATTCAATATACTGGTACCTATCCGGAATAATGATATCTGGAGTAACACCTGCAAGCTGTGTGGTGCCGCCATTTACCCTGTAGAATTTTTGGATTGTTATTTTTAATGCACCCATTTTTTCATTCGAGGGAGTTGATATTGCTTCATCCAATTCTATGAAACGTTGCACAGTTCCTTTACCAAATGTAGTAGTGCCTATAATAGCTGCGCGATGGTAATCCTGCATAGCAGCAGCTAGTATTTCTGAAGCTGATGCACTGTTTTCATTCACCATAATGGTTAGTGGGCCATCATATAGTACAGATTTATCCTCGTCACCGTAAATATCGATTTTATCGCCTCTGCTTTTAACCATTGTTATTGGACCATCATCAATAAATAAACCACTCATTTCGATACAATCACCCAATGAACCGCCACCATTGTTCCTCAAATCCAAGATAATACCTTTGACTTTATCTGCTTTTAGTTTTTTTATTTCCTCTGCTACATCTTTAGCACATGAGCGGCCACGACGATCGTTCATATCTAAATAGAAAGTAGGCAAATTGATATAACCGTATTTTTTGCCTTTGTCCATTATAATGGCAGATTTGGCAAATCCATCTTCCAATACAACGACTTCTCTAATAATAGGTATGATTTTAATGCTTTCGTCTGGTTTTTTAACTGTAAGCCTAACCTCAGTCCCTTTTTTACCTCTTATCAATTGTATAGCATCGTCAATTTTCATGTTGGTAATGTCAACAGGCTCGTCTTTTCCCTGCGCAACCTTAAGGATGATATCGCCAGCTTTTAATTCTCCTTGTTTATAGCTAGGACTTCCCGGAACAATAGAGGCTACTTTAAGAAACCCGTCTTTCTCCTGCAACTGGGCGCCAATTCCTTCTAGTTTTCCGCTCATTCTGATATCGAAATTTTCTTTTTCTTTTGGGGGGAAGTAGCTTGTATGTGGGTCGAATAATTCAGTGATACAATTGATATACAAGTTTAATTTTTCAGTTCTATCGAATTTTTTCAGACGGTTGAACCAGTCGATGTGAGTTTTAAGCACTTCCTTCCTCGCGATACTTTCCAAGGTATCATAAGATTTTACTTTAACAAAACTATCCTTCTTTGCTACCGCTTTCTCCTGTACATCAAGTTTGTAAGCCAGTTTTTCTAATACTTGCTGTTTGATGGATTTGCGCCAGAATTCCTTTAAATCCGATTCATTGGCAAGGAACTCGGAGCTGTCTTCATTAAATTCAAAATATTCATCTGATTTAAAGTCGAAAGGTTTTGCCAGTATCTCAACATACCATTTTGAGATCATATCAACTCTAGCGGCATATAAGCGATTGACTGTCTCAAAATAATGGTATTCACCTGCCTTCGCTTCATCGTCTAATAGTTTTTTAAAGGGTAAAAGGGAATCCATATCAGACTTCAGAAAAAATCGTTTGCTATTGTCCAGCCTTTTAAGGTATAATTTAAATAATTTTTCGGAGAACTGGTCGTTAACATCCTGTGGTTCATAGTGGTACTCATCCAGTACTTCAAGTATGGCTTGGGAAAGGTTTTCGCCGCCGGAGTGTGCTTTTCTAAAACAAAAGGCAAGTGTTAGTAAAACAAATGCGGGTAATAAGAGAAAACTATATTTTATTTTTTTCATTTTTTTTTATTTGATACTGGAAAGCTAACATTTCAAACCTTTGCAAAATGAATGCCGAAAGTTTTGGTACCGTTAGTTTTATTAAAGAAACAAACGGCATATTTGAAAGATTATTTTTTCACGCGTGTATCGAAGTTCCAAATTTAATATTTTTTATAGAATTGTTTAGCCTTAATATTAATGGTACGCCCTTTATATATTTAAAGTCGTAACAAATCCTGAATCGGCTTTTAGCAGGTCTTCCTTATATAGGCCCTGCATCATGGAGCATTGCTCAGGCTAATTGCCAATTCGATAAACAATTGCCTTAATCGATAAAGGGTAGGACTAAACGTGTCTCATTTTTTTGTTTGTTTTGAAAGGCAAGCAATTTTTAGTTAATTTTGAAATCTGAATTAATAAAATATGTTAGGGAATATCACACAGATACTTGAAATGAAAAAGAAAGCAGAAGAGTTAAAAAAGAAACTCGAAGCGACGATAGTAACAGAAATCTTCAATGGCATTACGGTTGATTGTAATGGCAACAGGAAAGTACTTGCTATTCACATTTTGGAGGAGAGCATGGCTAATAAGGTGAATTTGGAGGATAACATGGTTTTGGCTGTCAATAAAGCTTTGGAAAGTGCAGAAAAGGTTTCCATGGGTGAATTGGGTGCTATGGCAGGAGGAATGCAAGGCCTGATGGGACTTCTTGGCAAACAATAGATATTGTCTATATAATTATGATTATTATAAATTTTAATGATACGCTATAAACAACTAATTTTGAAACCAACAATGAAATCAAAACTTCTTTTTCTCAGCGCACTTGTTTTTGCCTCATGCGGCACTTATAAGCCGAATAATCTGGGACCATCTGATTTTAATATTAAAATGACTTCCGCTAACTCAAAGATTATTGATGTCAGGTCGGCAGAAGAATTTAAGGAAGGCTATATAAAAGGCGCAGTTAATATTGATTTTTACAGTGAAAATTTCGAAAATGAAATGAATAAATTTGATAAAGGTGAAACGTTATACCTTTATTGTTTGAGCGGTAACAGGAGCGGGCAAGCCTCAGAGAAATTAAGTAAACTTGGGTTTAAAAATATCTATTCTCTTGAAGGTGGTATTAAAGCATGGAAAGCCAACAATCTACCCTTAGAATTAAATACTAGTAATGATAAGGATTCTGTGGGTGCAACTACTGCAAATACAGAAAAGGACCCTACAGATTTTAAAACTGCAATCTATGGAAACAAACTTGTTTTTGTTGATTTTAATGCCGTATGGTGTGGACCTTGCAAAAAAATGCAGCCATTCGTTGATATGTTAAAAGAAGAACGTTCAAAAGAAGTAATAGTGTTCAGTATTGATACAGATGAACAGGTGGCATTGGCTCAGGAATACCAGATAGTGAATTTACCAACAGTGGTGCTCATAAAAAATGGAGCTGTATTATATCGTAAAGAAGGCTATCACAACCAACAGTCTTTGAATGAATTGGTGACTAAATTTAAATAAAATGGCGGTAGAAATTTCTAACGATGAATTGTTGAAATCACAACTGGAAAAGTATCCTAAGGTAGTTGTTAAATATTATGCAGATTGGTGTGGAAGCTGTAAATTGTTTTCGCCCAAGTATAAAAGATTGAGCAGTGATGAACGTTTCTGTGACATTGTTTTCCTTGATATTGATGCAGAACACAATCCGGAATCGAGGAAACTTGCAGGTGTGGATACACTGCCATTTTTTGCCACATTCAATAATGGGAGATTGGTGAAATCTCTAAGTACAGCCAAGGAAGAAGCCCTTGTGGAGATGCTTTCAGGATTATGAATATTAATACAGTTAAGAATATCGTTGAAAAATATAGTATTATGGAACTATTAGAGGCTGAGAATGCGCTATTAAATGAGGAGTCTTTGAAAATTGAGATTGAAGGCAAGGATGAAGGCGAGCAATTGACACATATCTTAGCGGCTGTTTTTTGCAAAGATGAAATGGCAAAGGAAAATATCAATATTAACCAGGCTATAAGGTTGTATAGCCAAAGGGTGAGGGGGTCTATTAACTGATGGTATATTAATTAATGGAATTTCATAGAGACGCAATGCTTTGCGTTTCTACGAAAATTTACCCTTAAATTTATCTTTTATATCATTGGTTATATTGCGCACCTCTTGTTCCTTGTTCAAGCTACTAATAAAAAGAATATCCTCCGTATCAATTACCATTGCGCCATCCAGACCTTCCACAACAATTAATTTTTCAGATGATGCCTCACCTATTATCAGACTGTTGGTGGTATTGTAAACCTGCATGTTCTTACCATGTAACAAATTGCCATTTTTATCTTTTTTGCGCAACTCATAAAGTGATTTCCAAGTACCAAGGTCGCTCCAGCCAAAAGTAGCAGGAAGAATTGAGGCAATTTTTGTTTTTTCCATAATAGCGTAATCTATCGAAATAGATTTGCAGAAAGGGTATTGTTTATTGATGAAATTTTGCTCATCACGGGTATTGTATTTTTTCTGGCCCTTTTTAAAAATGGCGTGCATGTCCGGTTGGTATTGCGCAAATTCATCGAGAATATCAGATGCTTTCCATATAAAAATGCCACTGTTCCAGTAGAAATCCCCGCTTTCCATAAATGTTAAGGCCAGTTCGTAGGAGGGTTTCTCGGTGAAGGTTTTAACTGGGATGACACCGGTTTGCTTATCATCATTTATAAATTGGATATAGCCATACCCTGTGTCTGGTCTATTTGGTTTAATACCTAAAGTTACCAGTTCCTTATGGGTCCTTGTGTGTTCCAATGCGGTTAATATGCTATTGTCAAACGCCTGTTCATCGGTTATCAAATGGTCGCTTGGTGCAAAAACAATATTGGCATTTTCATCCTTTGCAAAAAGTTTATAACTCGAATAAGCAACACAAGGTGCGGTATTCATGGCTGCTGGTTCGGCTAATATATTGCCTTCGGGTAAATTAGGTAGTTGATCACTCACCAAAAGACTATAGCTTGCATTGGTTATGACATATATATTTTCTTCAGGTATTATTTTCTTAAATCGATCGTAAGTCAATTGCAATAATGACTTGCCAACACCCAAAATATCGTGAAATTGCTTAGGGTAATTTTTTTTGCTCAATGGCCAAAACCTGCTTCCGATACCGCCCGCCATTATCACGACATAGTTATTTTTATTTTTCTTCATTGTTTTTGCTTTATTAGTTTAAGCGATTAATCCTTCTTTATTCAAATCATGTATATGAACCAAGCCTATATACACTTCCTTTTCCGTAACAATCATCTGGCTTATTTTATGTGCCCTCATAATCTCTACGGCATTAACAGCTAAGTTGTCTGCCTCAATGGTTTTCGGATCAGCGTTCATAATGTCCTTTGCTGTAATGCCTTTAAGGTCAGTTGTTTTTTCAACCAAGCGCCTAATATCTCCGTCTGTTATCATGCCACTTATATGATTGTCTTTCATTACAACTGTTGCACCTAACCTGTTTTTAGATATTTCTACAATTACTTTTTGTACACTATCAGTTTCATTTACCATTGGCTTTTCATTGCGGAGTGCAATTTCCTTAACTGTAAGATACAATCGCTTACCTAATGATCCCCCGGGATGGTATCTTGAAAAATCTGTGGATGTGAAGTTTTTACACTTTAGCAGAGCAACTGCAATGGCGTCACCCATTAGAAGTTGAGCTGTAGTGCTGGTAGTAGGCGCAAGATTATTGGGACAGGCTTCCATTTTGATAGTAGTATTCAATACATAATCAGCAGAATGGGCCAGTACAGAGTCGGTATTCCCCACAATTGCGATCAGTTTGTTGCCAAATTGTTTAAGCAATGGAGCAAGCGCTTTAATTTCCGGCGTATTTCCGCTTTTGGATATGGCAATTACCACATCGTTTTTTTGAATGATGCCAAGGTCACCATGAATAGCATCTGCAGCATGCATAAAAATTGAAGGAGTTCCAGTAGAATTGAGGGTTGCTACAATTTTTTGGGCAATTATGGCACTTTTGCCTATTCCTGTAATTATCACCCTACCATTGCTTTCAAGTATCAATATAATCGCCCTGGCAAAGGTGTCATCAATAAAATTAACAATATCAGAAACATTCTCCAATTCCAATAGGATGGTGGATTTACCAAAGTTAACTATTTCATCTATCGATTTATTCATCAGGTGCCTTATGTTCTTAAACAGGTGCAAAATAAAGCCAAAATAATTGAAAAAAATTTTTTTTAAAAAAAGGTTTGGTGGTATGGGGTGAAAAGTATTAATTTAGTGTCATCAAATTTTTAATAAATTAAACAGTTAAAATACGTATATAAATGACAACAATGCAGCGAAAGATGAATGCTAAAGTAGCATTAAAAGAGTTTTTTGGTTTTGATGGGTTTAAGGGTACCCAAGAACAAGTGGTAGAGAGTGTTTTAAGAGGCGAAGATTGCTTTGTTATCATGCCGACAGGAGCAGGTAAATCATTGTGTTATCAATTACCGGCCCTCATGATGCCGGGCACAGCAATTATCATTTCCCCGCTGATAGCCTTAATGAAAAATCAGGTGGATAGTATCAGGGGTTTTTCAGATACGGACCATGTTGCGCACTTTTTAAACTCTTCCTTATCCAAGACAGAAATAACAAAAGTTAAGGAGGATATGAGCCATGGTAATACAAAATTATTGTATGTGGCGCCGGAAACCTTGAAAAAGGAAGAAACGATTGACTTCTTAAAGAGTATTACAATATCATTTGTAGCCATAGATGAAGCTCACTGTATCAGTGAGTGGGGGCATGATTTCAGGCCAGAATACAGGCGTATCAAGCAAATGATTAAGGACATCAATGATGTACCAATGATTGCACTTACCGCCACAGCAACTCCTAAAGTACAGAGTGATATACAGAAAAATCTCGGAATGCAGGATGCCGTTATCTATAAGTCATCCTTTAACAGGGATAATTTATATT
>JBBQIF010000074.1:0-9808 GCA_038324665.1 Bacteroidia bacterium | reverse complement strand
TAAAAGTTGTAAGGCTGAAATAACCATAATTGTTACTGGAGGTGCCGGCATCTTCATTCACAAGTTTAACAAAAGCTCCAATAAGACGTTCGCCATTAGAGGAATCCTGCACATAGCCATAAATGGTTTTTTGTGCAAGCAAGGCGTTGGATAAAAAAAGTAATGACAGCAGGGAGATTTGTTTCATAAACATGAGGAACGCAAAGTAAATGTAATTATTGTATTAGTCGTTTTAAATGACTGAAAGTTACAAAAGACAGCTAAAAATTGCAAATTTTTAAATTAGGTTACATTGAATTGGTCGAAATAATATACAAGGGTGGCTTTCGGATGTTATAGAAAAATGTACATTTGCATAATTTATAAAATGGCATCAGGATTGAAAATCGCATTGATTGGTTATGGCAAGATGGGTAAAATGATAGAGCAGGTGGCTTTGTCAAGAGGGCATTCAATTGCCTGTATTATTGGGTCTAAAGCAACCAACGACGATTGGGCTAAATTAAGCAATGCAGATGTTGCCATTGAGTTTTCAAAACCAGATGCTGCCGAAGGAAATATTTCAAAGTGCTTTGATGCAAAAATACCCGTGGCAGTTGGCACTACTGGCTGGTACCATCATTTAGATAAATTGAGAGACAGGTGCAAAAAGGAAAATCAATCTATTATTACTGCCACTAATTTTAGTATTGGCGTAAATTTATTTTTCCATATCAACAAGATTATGGCACAGGTGATGGAGAATTTACCTGAGTATGATGTTAAAATTGAAGAGATACACCATACGCAGAAACTGGATGCACCCAGCGGTACTGCTATTACGCTTGCTCAAGGTATTCTTGCTGAATTAAGCCGTAAGATGAATTGGAAACTAAGCGACGAAAAACCACTTGAAAGTGATTTATCTATTAAGTCAGTTCGCCGTGATGATGTACCTGGAACACATTCTGTTACTTACACTTCCGCAATTGATGATATTGAAATAAAACACACTGCGCATAGCCGCTCTGGATTTGCCATGGGCGCAGTTGTGGCTGCTGAGTGGCTGCATAATAAACGTGGCTTTTTCACCATGAATGATTTAATAGGATTTTAAATAAAAATAAAAATATATTTCAGAACAAATGAACCCTACCAATTTCTCGTATTTTCTAATCTTTTATGTACCACTTTACCTTTCTACCCACATTGGGTTATTTTTATTGTTTAAAAAGGCCAATGTAAAGTTAGCTTGGCTCGCATTTTTCCCAATTGTATGTTACTGGCCTTGGATACAATTAACAGGAAGGCCTAAGTCATGGATGTTTTGGGCTTTGCTGCCTGCCGCAGATATTATTATATGGTTCAGCCTTGTAATAGATATGATGGAGAGTTTTGGTAAATTTAAATTTGTGGAACAGGTGGTAGCAGTTTTATTTCCTTTTTATTATTACCCAAAACTCGCCCTTGCAAAAAATGTTAGCTATCTTGGTCAATCAAGGTTGCCAGAATTCAGAAAAAAGTATATCCCAGCGAAGCGAGGTGCCGGTCGGGAATGGGCAGATGCTATTTTCTTCGCTTTTGTTGTAGCGTATTTAATTAGGACCTTTCAGTTGGAGCCCTATAAAATACCGACCTCATCTATGGAAGACAGCATGATGGTGGGCGACTTTTTGTTTGTGAGTAAAATGAATTACGGTCCTCGTTTTCCTATTACACCAATTGCTTTTCCTTTAGTTCACCAAGACCTTGCAGGTGCAAAAGCCTATTCCGATCTTTTGCATTTGCCCTATATGAGATTGCCTGGCTTTCAGAATATTAAGCGCAATGATCCTGTAGTTTTCAATGTGCCTTGGGATCAGATTGATATTACAAAAAGGCCGGTGGATAAAATGCAAAATTATGTTAAACGCTGTGTGGGTATACCAGGAGATAAACTTCAGGTGAAAAATGGCGTTTTATATGTGAATGATGAAATAGCATTTCAACCACCAAAAATGCAGCACAATTATCTTATTAAGTTTAAAAAAGATGCTGTAGTGCCAACAGAAGAAACTTTAACCAATGATTATGATATTTACGATTTCGGTTTTTTTGATAATCGTACAATAAGGGTGGCATTAAATCCGGATGATCTTGAAAGGTTTAAGCATGACTTTGAGATCGAAAATATTATGCAGAACATTGCTCCAGTTAAAGGAAACTTTTATACGCCCGAAGAAACTGGCGGTGAATTTAATGCCATTATAAGGGTGAAAGATAGCATGAAATTATCGGATGCTGATATGCAGAAACTTGGCATTATGTATAGTGTTCCGCTTACTTCAGATTTACGCAATTTATTAGTCATGATGAACGAAAAATTCATCAATCCTTCTCAGTATAAGATTGTTCCTAAAATTGATACTATTGCACATAAACAACAATTAAGGTCAAGGGGCAGCAATGCTTTTCCTGATAATATGGATATTCATCCTTGGAATAAAGATAATTTTGGACCAATAGTTTTACCTAAAAGGGGAGAGACCATTGCCATTACAAAAGACAATTTTTATATCTATCAAAGAGCGATTGTTAATTATGAAGGCAATACAGAATACGAATTAAGGGGCAGCACACCTTATATGAACGGACAGCTTTTAAACAGCTACACCTTTAAGTATGATTATTACTGGATGATGGGTGACAATAGGGATAATTCACTGGATTCGAGGTTCTGGGGTTATGTGCCGGAAAATCATATTGTGGGTAAACCTTTGTTTGTTTTCTTTAGCATTCAATATAGACATGCGGATAATCCTGCACCGGGAAGCGATGGCAATGAGTTTGTGAAGATACGCTGGAACAGGTTGTTCAAGGGGATTAAATAGTCTTTTTATTTCTTCTTATTACAGGAGGTATTTATAGTCTTAAATGTCATGGCATTGAAATATTATGGAGATTAGTGTCATTAATTGTAAGAGAATGTAAGTAATGCCTTTCTGATGCCTTGGGTCTAACTGACTTTATTCGTTAAACCAATTATTGTTGATGTTAGGATAATTTATAGATTTGATTACCTTTGTTTAATTCAAAATGGATACAGAGGTTGCAAAGCTTATAGAATCACTTTCGATGTTGGACGAACGGACTATGAAAGTTGAGTTTCATGAAGAAATTATGTTGGATTTAGATGCCATTACTTTGGTTGATAAGTGTTGTGACGAATTTGTTGCTGGAAGAAGGCTCAAAAGGCTGATTATTGCCGGAAAAAATACGCAAATAACCAAGGAAGCTAGAATCTATGGACAGGAAAAAAGTAGGCAACTAAAAGACATGGTCATTGCGGAGGCAGTGGTTGTTAACTCCCTGCCTCAAAAAATGGTGGCCAACTTTTATTTTGCGTTTATTAAGGAATTTTACCCGGCACGTTTTTTTACCGATGTTGAAAAAGCAAAGGAATGGCTTTTACAATATTAACTTTAGACTTGATTTGCTTCTAATTATTGGTATAAATCCAGTATTTTTTTTAATTATTTACTTTTAATTAAAATATATATTACATTCGCAAGCAGAAAATTGTGGTATTAATCGTTTTAATATGGCAACTATAGAATCAATTGTGAAGTCACTCAGTATGTTGGATGAACATACTGTAGAATTCGTATTACACAACAATATTGCAATTGATCAGTCTGCCATGATATCAATTATTCACCATTTCGACAAGTTTACAGGTGGAAGGAAATTAAAACGTTTAATTGTTATCGGACCCTCCACCGAAATTTCAAAAGAAGCTAGGTTTTACTGGCAGAAAATTAGCAATGAAAAAAGAAATATTGTTTTGGCAGAAGCTATCCTTGTTCATACCCTTGCGCAAAAAATGATTGCCAATTTTTATTTTAATTATATCAAGAACAGATATCCAACAAAGTTTTTTACAGATATAGATAAGGCGAAGGAATGGTTGAAAATGCAGGGTGGGGAGTAACCATTCAGAATTGCTACAGAGTATCGTACCTCATTTATTAGGAGGCGTTTTTGTTAAAATTGAAAAAGTGATTTAAAAACCATTACTTTTGAAAATCACTAATTATTAGCGCACATGACAGGAACACTATTTGACCTTGATTTTACACGATGGGAAATCATTTTATTGTCCCTTCTACCTTCTTTTATTAATATTGGTATTTTTTTCTATGTTTCTTTTAAACTGCCCCAAAACAGGATTAATTTTGCATTCTCTACATTTGTACTATTGGGGGCTTTATGGCAACTTGGTGATGGATTTGTAAGGTTGAGCACCAATGCAATTACTGCATTGGAATGGTTCAGAATCGAGGTGGCTTTCTCCCTTTTTGTAGTTCCTTTTGGCATACTTTTTATCCTTAGTTCCTCTAGCTTACGTAAGAAGGTATCCAGTAGAAATATGTTCCTGGGGCAGTATCTCCCCTCTATGGTGTGCCTTATGCTTGTACTGGCTCGCTTGGATGAGTATGTTCTTGAGCCTTCCGGCCATTGGTATTGGATAGTGAGTCCAAAGCCGACCTTTGTTACAGCATTTATCTTCGGTTGGCTTACTATTAATGCTTTGCTAATGCTGGTATTGTTATGGGTGAATTTTGCAAAGTCACTTCCAAAGAACCGAAACACAGCATTCCTGCTTGCTGTTGGTTTCACTGTACCACTCATTGGTGGTATTATTTCCGAAACAGTTTTTCCCCTTTTCTTTGGACTTGATTACATTCCCATTTTTACCCCACTAATTACAACCTTTACAATTGCGTCCTTCCTTGCTATTAGAGGCACGGACCTTCTCGACTATTCTCCCCGCCACCAATGGGATCAGATTGTAGAATCAATGAATGAGGGAATATTGATAGTGAACAATGAGGGTAGAGTCATGTACGCCAATAATATCTTTTGTGAACTATTAGAATATAGTTTAGACGAGTTAAATGGCAAAATTGCCCATCAATTATTAATCGAAGATTATGAGCAAAAAAAATTCATAGAACAGTTGATAAGAGAAAGATTGGAAGGGCGGTCGGGCCAGTATGAGATACTGTTGCGAACGAAATCCGGCAAGATGGTCTGGTTCATCATCAATGGCACTCCTTATCTGGATAAGAAGGGAATGGTGATAGGCTCCATAGGGATACATACTAATATAGACAACTCAAAAAAAGCGGATGCTCGTTTTAGGGCCTTGGTAGAAAATGTGGGGGATATTATATCGCTGTGGGATAAGGAAGGTAATATCATCTATGTAAGCCCAGCGATGGAGAAAGCCATAGGCTATACTTTTGAGTTTTTAAGGGGTAAACCCATGTTTGACCTTATGCATCCAGAACAAAGTGAAGAGTGGAAAAAAATATTGTCTGATGTGCTTGCTAAACCCGGTGTCCAAATACCTAGAATCAATCGGTTTCGACATAAAGATGGACATTATATTTGGGTCGAAGGAACTGTTACTAATCTGTTGGAGAACCACAATGTAAAGGCAGTTGTGTCCAACTATCACGATATTTCTGAAAGACGAGCGGCTGAACAAAAAGTGATACAAAAAGATGAAAGACTAAGGGCTATTTTAGATAATGAACCCGAATGTGTTAAAGTTGTTGACTTAGACGGTGTCTTGCTCGAAATAAACCCAGCTGGCATGAAAATGATCGACGCTGTTGAAGAGGAAGAAATAGTTGGTAAATCTATACTTGAGATAGTGCATCCCGAAGATAGGGAATTATACCTCAACTTGCACCATCGGGTTTGTAGAGGTGAAACGGGTACTGATGATTTCAGAATTATTGGATTAAAAGATACGGAGCGCTGGATGGAATCCAACTCAGTGCCTTTAAGAAATGCCAATGGTAAAATTTATGCAGTACTTAGTGTGGCAAGGGATATTACCGAGATTAAGAAAAAAGGTGATGAACTGATTGGAATTAAAAATAAGTTAGAATATAGCGAGTCGCGACTAAAACAGGCACAGGCAATTGCACATGTTGGTAACTGGGAATTGAATCTAGCAAATAATATAGGCATTTGGTCAGATGAAGCATGCAGAATATTTGGCCTAATGCCAGAAGAGAATAATTTATCTTTACAAGAATGGTTGAGATATATCCACCGAGATGATATCAGTTTTGTAATAAGTGAAATTAAGAAGGCACAAGTGTCTCTGAGTGATTCTTCTATCAGGCACAGAATTATTCGCAAGGATGGTGAGATAAGGTTTATACATTCTGAAAGCAGATTTGATTTTGATATGGATGGTAAGCCTATTGGACTTTACGGCGTAATTCATGATGTGACGGAAGAAAAGCTAGCGGAATTAAATCTTAAAAATTTACTGAATGTCACGAACGACCAGAATAACCGCCTGCAGAATTTTGCCTATATAGTTTCCCATAATATCCGTAGCCATAGTGCTAATATTATTGGGATTGTCAATATATTCACAGATGAAAGTGATGAAGATGAAAAATCGAGATTGTTTAAAATGCTCAAGACTAGTACGGATAAACTGGCAGAAACAATTGAAAACTTGAATGATATAATCACCATTCAGAATGATACTGAGAAGCAAAAGGCCAATATAAACCTTAAAGAAGAAGTGGATAAAACTGCCAATGCAATTAACGAGATTATTTCCCGGACAAATACCAAGATTGTTAACCAGTTACCGTCAAATATTATAGTTAGGTTGGTGCCTTCCTACCTCGAAAGTATTCTGTTAAATATCCTTACAAATGCTGTTAAATACCGTTCGCCCAATAGAGACCCAGTCATTATTGTTAGTGCCCATAAAGTAAATGAACAACTTGTCATATCATTTCAGGATAATGGCCTCGGATTGGATTTAAAAAAGAACAAGGAAAAAATATTTGGAATGTATAAAACCTTTCATAGTAATAAAGATGCACGAGGTTTTGGATTATTTATCACCAAAAACCAAATTGAAGCAATGGGTGGTAAAATAGAAGTGGAAAGTATACCGAACGAAGGATCAACATTTAAAATTTATATCAATGAAGAAAATTAAAACAGCTTACATTATCGATGATGATGAAATTATCGTTTACCTAACTGACAAGATTATCAAAGAAGGACAATTTTGTGAAAAAAGCGAGACTTTTAATAACGGACAGTTGGCGATTGACCGTATTAAGCAAGCCATTACTAACAATGAAGACCTTCCTGATGTTATGCTTATAGACATTAATATGCCTGTGATGGATGGTTGGGAATTTCTGGACGAATTGGTGAAACTACCCCTTGAAAAAGCAATCCCACTATTTATTTTCACTTCTTCTATTAATCCTGCCGACAGGGAAAAATCATTTACCTATCCTTCAATCAAAGGTTATATTCAAAAGCCTTTAACAATATTGAAGTTAGATAAAATTTTACGCTTGTTATCATGATTGGCATAAATTATCACCGACATAGAATTCTTTGAAATTATACTGTAAAATTGTATTGTTTTTAGAATTACTGTAGTAAACTTTTAATCATAAAAATAAAGTGATGGATTTTACCACACAAGTACTTAAATTAAATTACTATGCTCAATGAGCAAATGGTAGAGATCGTTTTCAGTGATCATCTAAAGATTGATATTATGGAAGTATCTGAGGTTTACAAATAATTAGACCTGCTGACAGCAGGCAGAAAGGTTCGTAAACTTCTGATAATAGGGCAATAAGTGGAGATTACAAATGCTGCAAGGTTATATATCATAGAAGAAAATAAAAAACGAAAAGCACTTATAATTGCGGAAGCTGTTGTGGTAAATTCATTTGCTCAGAAATTAAGCGCGAACTTTTATATTTTTTTTATCCAGAAAATATATCCTATCCATTTTTTTGTAAATAAAACGCTGGCCATACAATGGCTTAATAAATGTAATTAACTAAGGAGCACTATTTCTTATCACCATTAGGTTTAATGGTCATTAATCTCTGATTTTCTGCATTTCAAAATCTTTTGGTATTCTTTTTGCACAATAACTGGGTAAACGCTTAATACATAACTACATCATGAAAAAAATATTACTAACCTTTTGCCTTTTTACCCTTGCCTTTGCTTTATTTAGCAAAACATGGGTAATTACGGCCAATGGCTTTGCCACGGAATTTACCCCAAATGCGATTACTATCACACTAGGTGATAGCGTTCTGTTTACCCTTGATCCGATTCAACATAATGCTAGAGAAATTAGTCAGGCTGACTGGAACATGAATGGCACCACTTCTAATGGAGGATTTATCCTCGGAGAGGGTGGAGGTCTTGTTTTACCTGCAAACCTTGCAATAGGGACACATTATTATATTTGCACTAATCATGCATCAATGGGTATGAAAGGGACTATTATTGTGCAAGGCCAAACCTCTTCTTTGAAAACTACCCGTAATAAAATGAGCAGCAGGGCTTATCCCAATCCCTTCAGTAATAAATTAATTGTTGAAATAACTGGTGCAGATGCAGTGTCTATTTATAACCTGCTAGGAGAAAAGATGAGTGTTATTTTTTTAAAGAATAACGAAACTAGCATTGAGATTGATACCAACAACTTTCCTAAAGGGATATATCTGTATTCTGTTCTTAAAGATGGGATAACCCTCGAAACAAGGAAAATTACCAAACTTTAAATTCGCCTTCCCTTTCTGATTTGGTTTTTTTTGAATCCTTTTTAATGTTGCTTTTCTCCTCTTGGCCTATTATTTTTGCCTTTAAACATGAATTAAGTGCATTGGATATATTTTCCGGGTATGCTTTCATTTAATCAATTAATAACAAAAGGAATCGACCATGAACAAAAAAAGTTTAATTATTTGTAATATTATCACATTTATTCTATTGATTGGGCTGCTTGTAAAAGAGCATTATCCGCAAAAAATATTTGCAAAGTTCAGAAAACAACCAGTGGTTACCGATCATAAAATTTATTATTGGCTTAACCGAGATAAATTATTTGAGGCGCTGCCTAGGGATACCGGTTCAATTATTTTTTTGGGCACCAGTCTTACTGAGAATTTTGAGCTGAACGAGCTCTTGGGTAGATGCAATATCAAGAACAGGGGCATTACGGCAGATAAAACAGAAGGGATATTGAACCGACTACAACCTATTATTGAAGATCAACCAAAAAAGCTTTTTCTTGAGGCTGGTGTAAATGATCTTGGGAAAGGAGTCTCCATTCAAGAATTAATTTCAAACTACAATAAGATACTGGACAGGTTGCAGAAAGAATCTCCTGGTACACAATTGTTTATTCAGAATGTGCTGCCGGTTTCGAATACAGGGGAATATCCTGCTTATAATAACCCAAAGGTAAATGCCGATATTAAAACGGTAAATAAGGAACTACTGGCGATTGCTGAAAAAAGAAAACTAACCTATATTGATTTATACAGTAAATTTGAATTGAATGGGGAAATTAACCCGAAATACGTCATTTCTGACGGCATCCATCTGACAGGGCCTGCTTATGCGGTATGGACAGAAATATTGCGGCCTTATATCCAATAATATCAGAATCGACTCTTTTAAAATATTTGTCCACATGGTATTTAATCACTTAGCCCTGAGATATCGACTTTCGTAACTAGCTTAATGTTTAGACATTTATTAAAATAATGAGATTTGCAAGGTCATTTATCATGCTGTCCTTTAAACGGTTAAATGAATCTCTTTTTTTTGCCACTGGAACAGTTTGACTTTTAATCGTTTGGGTCTCTGCACTCATTTTATGCAGTGTTTCAAAATAGGATGCAATATTGTATTGGGTTACCATGGTTCCCAACAAAGTAGAGTAAGATGAATACAAATCAACAATTTTCCTGAA
>JBBQIF010000073.1:0-9870 GCA_038324665.1 Bacteroidia bacterium | reverse complement strand
AACTTGGAGGCTGGTTCAAATATTCGTATCGCAACTAAATCATTGAGCAATGCTGGCAAATCATCTAGTCCAATTTGATGTTGCAAGGCTTTTATTTGGTGATAAAAGAAGCGGTATTTAACCCCCACAAAACTGCTATGGTTGAGATGTAACAGCTTGTTTGGATTTTCATCGGGAAAGACAGACAGCTGGCTACTATAGTCTTTGACCCATTCATCTGCTAAAAGCAACAAGTCTTTTAATGCCTGTTCCGAATGGGCCGAACCAATGTGGTGCATAATCACTCTTTTGTTTTGATGATACCGCACTACCTGAACCGCTTTAGCTTTTGATGCCGTCTTGACAACTCTAATTTTCATAAAAAACACCCCTTAGTGCGGTAAAATTAGTATTTTTTTTAATTAATTCGTTATAATACAGCGGTTTAAAACCGCACTAATTTACAAAGGGACAAGTCAGGAGCAAATAATCTTTTAGCATTTTTGTTTTTCTTATGGGTGCGCTTGACAGGTCTATTACAATTTGGGTTTTATTTAAATTGTAAATGGACAAGCAGTTTATTAGTTTTTGATTACTTGAAATGAGAAACCATTTATATTTGTATAAATTTGCTTTAAGATGAAATGGATTATTTGCGCTTTGTTGTTAGGGTCGATAGTAGGGTGCAATAGGACACTGCCTAAGAATGAGGTAAAAAAAGTTATTATTCCTGCATATTCGGATACGCTTTTTCCTTTTGTGATTAACTTGCTTGAAGGAGACCTTAAATACAAAGGGAAATATTTAAGTTACTATAATTTTTTTTACTATTTAAATGAGGATTCAACCATGCCACGTTTTGCCTCACCTCAAAAGTATGACAAACTAATAAAAATGCCTTCCATTTTCATTAATTCGTTTCATGATAGTTTAGATTTGAAATTTGGGACATTAAAGCGCCTTGTTGATTCTATATATGGAAAGGATTTACAACAAAAGTATAAGCAGCTAAACCATAAAATCAATGTTGATGCTTATACACAATTTAGGTTTGGATCTTTAGACAGTATTTTTTCAAAAGAGTACGCTAGTAATATTGCTATTAACTCTTTTACTCACTTTTCTTTTTCTATGCCTATGTTATCTGAAGATAAGAATTTTATCTTAATAGAGGTAAAGACGATCAATTATTTTGGAGGTTATGATGACACCTATATCCTTTGCAGGAAAGACAATCAGTGGATTTTGTTTTATCATATTGAAAGAATGATTAGGGGTTGAACGTACCCATGAAGGTTGGTGGGTGTTGTTGGTGAAAACACGCAACAAAGGCGACGCGAGGGCAACCATAATAATGGAATGACTTGCATTTTGGGAATATCAGTAAACGATTTTATCCGGTAAACCCCTACCCCAGATAGAAGCGGCAAGGCAGACGAAAGATGCATAAATATTTGCAATAAAAACAGAGGCGACCGGCAGGAAGCCAATGGACTATTAGCAAATATATGCAGATGATGGCTGACTTATAGCGGATAGCTGGATCAGGTAATATTATTCCACCAACTTCTTCAACTCCTGCAACTTCATCAAAGCATCTATCGGCGTTAAACTATTCACCTCCATCCCCTTTAATTGCCGGTGCAGCTCCTCTATTTTAGGATCGCTGACACCGAACATGGTGAGTTGGTATTGGGGTACTTTAATGGTTTTTAATGTTTCGCGGCCGGAGACCTGGGATCGGTCTTTTTCTAACTCGGATAATATTTGCCCGGCACGCTGCACTACGGTGAGGGGAACGCCCGCCATTTTGGCTACATGAATACCAAAGCTGTGTTCGCTGCCGCCTTTGGCCAGTTTGCGCAGGAAGAGGATTTTATCTTTTGTTTCTTTGATAGAGATATGGAAATTGCAGATGCCTTCTACATTTTTTTCGAGTTCGTTGAGCTCGTGGTAGTGGGTGGCAAAAATAGTTTTGGGCGCGAGGGGATGTTTGCCTAAAAACTCGGCAATGGCCCAGGCGAGGGAGACGCCATCGAAGGTAGAGGTGCCACGGCCTATCTCATCTAACAAAATTAAACTGCGCTCGCTGACATTGTTGAGGATGCCTGCGGTCTCTATCATCTCCACCATAAAGGTAGATTCGCCACTGGAGATATTATCGCTGGCACCTACGCGGGTGTAAATGCGATCTACAAGGCCGAATTCGGCTTTATCGGCAGCTACGAAACAACCTATCTGTCCCATTAAAACGGCAATGGCAGTTTGCCTTAACACTGCGCTTTTACCGGACATGTTAGGACCGGTTAAAATAACGATGCGTTGCTTTTCTTTATCGAGGCTAATATCGTTGGGGATATAGGCATCGTCTATCTTTAACTGCTGTTCGATAACAGGGTGGCGGCAGGCGGTAAGGTGCAGGTCGAAACCCTCGTTGATTTGCGGTTTGGTATAATTTTGCTGCTGACTTACCTGCGCGAAGCTGGTGAGACAATCGAGGCGGGCAAGGAGTTGGCTATTGAGTTGCACGGCATTGATGTAGCTGCCCATGTGCTGGAGCAATTCGCTGTAGAGTCTGTTTTCTATTTCGAAGATGCGGCTTTCGGCTGTGAGGATTTTTTCCTCGTAGGTTTTAAGCTCCTCGGTAATGTAGCGCTCGGCATTGGTGAGGGTTTGCTTGCGAATCCAGTCGGTGGGCACCTTGTCTTTATGGGTATTGGTAACCTCCAGGTAATAACCGAACACAGAGTTGAAGGCGATTTTAAGGGAAGAAATGCCGGTGCGTTCTGTTTCGCGTTTTTGTATGCCTACCAGGTAATCTTTGCCGCTGTAGGCGAGGGCGCGTAGTTCATCGAGTTCGGCATCTACACCATCGTTAATTACGCCTCCTTTGTTCACCAGCAAAGGCGAATCTACTTTCAGTTCTTTGGTGATTTTATCGATGAGGTTTTGGCAGGGATTGAGTTGCTCGGTCAATACCTGCATTTCGGTGCCAGGTAATTGTCCGGTGATTTGTTTGATGGTTTTAACACAATCGAGGGCTCTTGCCAATTGTAATACCTCGCGGGGATTGGCGCGCAATAAAGATATTTTGGAGATGATGCGTTCTATATCGCCACATTGTCGCAGTTGTTCGGCTATGGTGGTGAAGGCCGTATTGTTCTGAATTAATTGCTCAACGGTGTTGAGGCGTTTATTGATTTCGTGTAAATCTTTGAGGGGAAGCACTAGCCACTTTTTGAGCATGCGACTGCCCATGGGGGTAAGGGTGCGGTCGAGCACATCTACCAAGCATTTACCGCCCTGGTAAGTGGGGTTGAGAATCTCCAGATTGCGGATGGTGAATTGGTCGAACCATACGTAATTGTCCTCATCGATGCGGCTAATGGTATTGATGTGACTGATATTGCCCTGCTGGTTGTGTTCCAGGTAATACAGAGAACTGCCGGCAGCGATGATTGCATTTTTTAAATGACCGATGCCAAAACCTTTGAGGGTGGTGGTGCCGAAATGTTTGAGTAATTTTTCTTCGGTATAATCGAGTTGGAACACCCAATCGTCTATGGTGAACTGGTAGAATTTATCGCCTGTTAATTCCTTGAATTGTTTCGCTTGATTTTTACTTAAAATAACTTCGGAAGGGCGCAGACTATTCAGCAATTTATCGATGTAATCGAGGGTGCCTTCGGCCACATAAAATTCGCCAGTGGAAATATCGAGGAAAGAGCAACCAGCAACATTGCCATTGAAATAAACAGAGGCCAGGTAATTATTGCTGCGGGTATCTAACACCTTGTCGTTGAAAACAACACCGGGGGTTACCAGTTCGGTAACGCCACGCTTAACAATGCCTTTGGCCATTTTAGGGTCTTCGAGTTGGTCGCAGATAGCTACCCGCTGACCGGCACGCACAAGCTTGGGTAAATAGGTATCGAGGGAGTGGTGAGGGAAACCTGCGAGTTCAATTTCGCTGCTGGAGCCGGCACCGCGCTTGGTTAAAACAATGCCCAGTATTTGTGAGGCGCAGATGGCATCTTCGCCAAAGGTTTCATAAAAATCGCCCACGCGAAAAAGCAACAAAGCGCCCGGGTACTTTTGTTTGAAGCTGAAATACTGCTTCATTAAGGGTGTCTGATTATCTGTTATCTTTGCGCTCATAGAATGGTCAATTTAAGGCCGCAAAAATTTAATAATACGCACCCAATAAAATGTTCCGCAAGTTAGCTACACATCAACTGAACCGATTAACAATTTATCAATACAAGCAATCTGAAAAAAAACCGATTACTATTGTGCTCGACAATGTGCGGAGTTTGAACAATGTAGGGAGCATTTTTAGAACGGGGGATGGGTTTGGGATTGAGAAGATTTATTTGTGTGGGATAACGGGCACGCCACCGCATAGGGATATTCACAAGACTGCGCTTGGTGCTGAGAATACGATGATCTGGGAGCATGCTGCGCATACTGTTGAGGTGTGTGTTGCTTTGAAAGCTGCAGGTTATAAACTGATGGCGATAGAGCAGGCGGAGGGCAGAACGATGTTGCAGGATTTTAAGATGGTGGAAGGGGAGAAGTGGGCGATTATTTTTGGGAATGAGGTGGATGGGGTGAGTAATGAGGTTTTGGCATTGTGTGATGCATGTGTGGAGGTGCCGCAGTTTGGGGTGAAGCATAGTTTTAATGTGGCGGTTTGTGCGGGGATAGTTTTGTGGGAACTTTTGAAGTAAGTCTGTTTAGAAAGCCCGTTGGCGGCGTTATGCTCGTTGTGCAAAATGCTCATTTACTAAACGTAAACTCCGCTTTTTCCCAACTCGCATGCCTTGCCATCGGGCTTTCTATTCCAGACTTTGAGGGCAGGTGCTGTGGCGGTGAGTGGTGGGGTTACCAGATGCTGAATAAATATTTTCGCGGAGCCGAAAACATTTTTCAGCATGACGGTGGCATTGGATGCACTTTGTGTAAGGGTCTTTTTCTAACCGATAACTATATCCGGAGCAACGTCATCCTGAAAAATGCGGCTCTGCGCATTTGTTCAGGAGCTGGTGGACATACCAGGACTTAAGGCCGAAGCCACGGTTGGGCCGGAGACGTATTCTGTTGCGGTGAGTGGTGGGGTCTGCCAGATCCTGAACAAATATTTTCGCGGAGCCGAAAACATTTTTCAGGATGACGGTGGCATTGGATGCACTTTGTATAAGGGTCTTTTCCTAACCGATAACTATATCCGGAGCAACGTCATCCTGAAAAATGCTGCTTTGAGCATTTATTCAGGATCTGGTAAACATGCCGCGGCTTATGGCGAAGCCCTTCTGGATTTATATATCCAAAGACAAATCTACCATGTCGGGATTAGCGGACCTGACCAAATCAATCTTCCATTGCCTGTGCCAGTTCTTCAACTGTTTTTCCCTTGCAATAGCATCAACAATGGATGGGATTTTTTCAAAATAGACGAGGTATTTGCAAAAGTAGCTGGAAGTGAAAGCACCGCCGGTTCCGCTTTTGTGCTGTTCAACGCGTTTTTTTAAATTTGAGGTTACACCGATATAGAATGAGGTTCTTTTCTTATTCGACATAATGTAAACATAGCCGGCTTTCATTTTTACGAAATTATGATTTTGAAAGGAAATATCAGCATCCCTAACAACATAAAACCCGCAGTCATTGAACCACGGGTTTTATTAATTAAAAGCAATTTATAAAGTGGTTTTAGTTCACCATTAGTTTAATATTTTTTGATTCTATGCCGATGGTAATTTGTACCAAATATAAACCGGGTGCAAGGCCTTGCAATTGCAGTTCGCCATCTATATTGCCGTTATTTAAGATTCGGCCATTGATATCGATGATGGAGAAGGTGGCAGGTTCTGTCGTGATGATATTAACAATGCCGGTTGTTGGATTTGGGTAAACCTGAATATTGTCGCCCAAGGCTTGGTTAAAGTCGGCCTTAACGATATTAGAGAAGGTTGACTTGCCATCCATGTCCACTTGGTTGAGACGGTATAAGTTAGTGGTGTTTGGATTAAGATCTCTAAATTCATAGTTGCTCAAATGATCTGGGGAGCCTGTTGAATTTACTGTGCCTATGGACTGCCAGTTGCTACCGTAATCGCTGCGCTGAATATCGAAATGCCTGCTTTCAGTTTCTGTTGCTGTGCTCCATTTTAACAAAGTGGAATGCGTTGCAATATCTGTGATTGCATCAAAAGAAAGGAGCGTAACTGGTAAAGGTGTTGCCGGGTTGCCAATAGCGAATGGTGAGAAAGTGCCGGTATAGCCTGTATAAGTTAAGCTGGTAGCGGTAGAAGAGGTGCTACCTACTTGCTTGATCCAATTGCTGCCATCATAATGATAGAGCGTGGCTGTGCTTATATTGTATGCCTCTCCAGCGTTCCAGTTGAAAACGAAATTCAATCCGCTGCCGCTATTCGCATTGGTTTTGCTGATGTCCCAGGTGTGCCTTACGTGGCCATCTTTGGTAGTATCGCCGGAATACCCGGTGTAATATACAAGGTCATACACCCTGGCACAAAGTACATCGGTGTTGCCGGTATTATTAGTGATTGTTAATGGATTATAAGTGGTTTTTCCAATAGGGAAGGTGGTAGAACCGCCATTGGCAATACTACTTTTAACCATTCCTGTACCGGTAGTCTTAATATAATTGCTTGCGTTCGCACCAGTAAAACTCGCCACATTCAGCAGGTAGTTGCCAATGGTAATTATTTTGTTGGAACCGTTGAAATTAAGGTTGCCGATGATACGGTTCTGGTCGAGTACAAGGTGATTAGATGCGGAGCTATTGAGCACTACATCAATGCCATTATCTGCAATACCGCCACACCAGTTTGATGCAGTTTGCCAAGCATTGCTAGTGCCGCCATCCCAACGGGATACCGTAGTGCCAAATATTGTTATTGAACCGGGGCTGCTATAGGTTGTTCCACAAGAGCCATTGGTAATAACTGCTCTGTAAAGCTGGTTGATAGCGATATTGGTATAACCTTGAGTTGCAACAGTATTGACGATATCAATCCAAATAATACCTCCGTCTACGGAGTACTGCCATTTTTGAATGGTGCCTGTATATCCAGATAGGGTGAGGGTGCCGGAGTTGGTAGCAGTGCAATGCTGACCAGTATTAACACTTCCTCCTACAGGTGATGTACCGGTAATGACGGTAATGGTATAGCCGGGCGTGTAGATAGCGCTTCCACAGCCGCTAATCTGTACCACCGCTCTAAAATAGTAAGTGCCGTTAGAACCTAGAGCGTAGCTCATGGAAGTAGTTGTATTGCTGATATCAGTTACAGAAGAAGCAAAAGTACTACTGGTGCTTACTTGCCATTTTACCACGTTGCCAATATTGCCAAACAATGTAAATGACGCACTTGAGCCTGTGCAGATCGTATTGTTGGCGGCAATTATATTGCCTGCAATGGGAGTATTCACAATGATAGCAGTAGAAGAAGTTGCAAGACTTGAGCATCCGCTTAATGTATTTACTACGGCCCTGAAATAGGTAGTAACAGTAATATTGGTTGATGTGTATGAAGTAGTGGTATTGCTAATCGTAATTGTTGATGTAAGGAAATTGTCGAGGGATGATTCCCACCTTACCACTGTGCCAGTAAGGCCTGTGAGCGTTAGGGTGGTGCTATTGCTGCCTGTACAAACAGTGACATTGCCGCCTGTGACAGTACCCGAAGGTGCACCGTTGATGTTTAAACTTCTGGTGATTACTACCTTGGAACTTGTATTGTCGCCCGGCATATTGCCGAATTCTATAATACTACCGATGGACTGCGAATTTGAATAATCATTCCATAAGCCGCTGCCAGTATACATATGACCATAGTCCTCTTCGCCAGGACTGCTAGAGTTTTGACCAGGCCAATCGTTGGGTTCACCACTCGCCCATGAATTAAACACTCCAGCTACAGGTAGAACACCTCCTGAACCCCAAGAATTCTGTGAGGATATTTTCATGCCTCTTTCCGGTCCCGTAACCCAGTAAAAATTGCCGTCAGAAAGTGCTTGACTCGCATACAAGGTATAACCGAAAGCAGCGTTGATTTCAAGGTAATTGTCCGAGCAGCCTATCCATGAGTTCTGGCCTACCAATACATTAGAAAAACTATTTTCAGATTGGGAGGTAGGCGTTGCCAAGTAACCCTGTCTGCCGTAATAAGAATAATTAGCAGCGTATGCCCTTGCGCTTGTCCAGCTTAAAGTAGTGCTGTAATACTCGTAGAAATGTCCGTTCAGGATATTATAATACTTATTGCCAACAACGAAACTCACAAGACGGTTTTCCGGATTGCACACTGCTGAGGTGGTAGTTAAAGTAACCGTCCTTAATAATATATGCCAATTAGCTGGCGTAGTGGTGCCTGAGAAAGCGAGGCTTCGTGTGGCTGTATTGAAGGCCGCCGCTGTAATACCTGAGGGCAGGGAGCCTGTATATCCAAGTACATCACCAGTGGTATAGCTGCCAGTGATGGAAATAGTGAATGAGTTGATGCTGCCGTTTGCGGTTACCACAATATTGGAATCAACGATGGAGGCCACATTATTGGCAATTGTTCTAATTGATGACGTTCCGCTGATGTTAACTGTCGTAGCACTTTGCGCGTTTGTTTCAATGCAAGTCAAAAAGGAGAAAAGAATAAAACCGGTTAATAATTTAGAGTTCATAAAAAAATGATATTTGCTGTATGTGTTGTTATTGTCTATAAATATTTTCTGGGGCAAATATAAACTTCTCTTTTCACGAAACAAAGCTAACTAATTGAAAATCTGCACATTAGTATTTTTTACTTAATTTTTGTCAATTTGTTAAAAATTGTTTATTTTATGAGCATAATCTGCTGCTATCACTTAAGGTTATTAAAAATGGGACTTAGTGTTTTATACCTAATACTTGCTGTAAAGGATAGTACTGTTTTCAATAATTTTCTTTTCCGAATATTTGATAATTAAGAATGGATATTCTTGTTAATCAGAGGTATAGGTAATATTGAATCATGGTTGGCTATTTTGGGACGAAAAAATTAATTTATTTTGGAAAAAAAATTGAAATGTTCTCTTTTTCAGAGAGTTAAAGACATTTTTTTTGAAAATGATGCACAGTTTTTTTGTTTAATATCTGCCGGACATCTCTTGATATTGGAGTAAGTCTCGTTGAATTTGGCAGTATATACTGTGATGGTTTGGCTGGTGTTTGCCAGATACTGAAGCAAGGTCAGGATGACGGATTTCTGCGACAGTTAGAATGAAGGATTGCTGTGGTGATTGAAAGATGGCTCCTACTGCTTACCGAATAAATTCGTATTGAATACAACACCAAACATTAATGAAGCGTTAAGTACAGGGATTGCATTGATAGTTTGGTCTGAGTTTAAGCCATGGTAAAAAGCCAGTTGAGCCTGGAATTTAACCATAGGGAATCCGCCTCTGAAGGTAAAGCCATGCTCAAGCATGGTATAATTAGGTTTACTATTTAACCTTTCAATGTCGCTGCGCCAGAAACTGGAATCACTAACAGTGGCATTAGAAAATGCTATGGTACTCAGCCGAATAGAATAGGCAAAACTGAACAAATTGTCACTTGTGGAATAACCAAAATTCGGCATAATGCCAACTCTTGTGTAATTCCCGTTGAAATAGTGATTCTGTGAACCTGATATATTGTTTTTATATGAACCCAGACCTAAATCACCGAAAATTTCAAACCTGAAATTCTCACTTTTGGCTTGGGGTAAAAAATAACCCAACCCAAGATTCAGCATTTCTCCAGTGTATTTTTTTAAAATGTGGTTGGCACTATCATCGCTTTTCTGACCAGCACCTGCATAACCAACATAGGCGCCTATACCGTCTGCT
>JBBQIF010000072.1:0-10001 GCA_038324665.1 Bacteroidia bacterium | reverse complement strand
TAAACAATTGATGCCTCATTGTGCCATAGGAGTTGATGTTATAGCTGGTTTTCCCGGTGAAACAGAGGAGGAATTTATGGAAACTTATAACTTCATCAATCAACTCGATGTTTCATATTTGCATGTCTTTCCATATTCAGAACGGCCCAATACTACCGCCAAAAAGATGGCAGGTAAAGTACACCAGTTCAAACGCAATGAACGGACTGAAATGTTAAGGATTTTAAGCGAAAAGAAAAGACAGGCTTTTTATCTCCAACACATGAATACCAGCGCTCATGTGCTTTTTGAACAAGAAGGCAAAAGCGACCGCATGTTTGGCTTTACAGAAAACTATATCAAGGTTGAAACGGATTACGATCCGCTTTTAGTCAATGAAATATGTGAGGTTCTTTTATCGCATATTAATAGCAACGGCTTTGCAGAAGGCGAATTCAATTATTCAACAAATTCCATATTAAATGTATCCTAATTTCTACTTTATATTCAAAGATTGGTTTGGCCTGGAGTTACCGGGTTTAAGACTTATTAACTCATTCGGTTTTTTTGTCGCTTTATCTTTTGTCGCCGCTAATATAGTGATGACAAAGGAATTACGACGAAAGTTTAAGCTGGGGATTCTTGGTGCAGGAGAGCAGGTAAAAGTAATAAAAGGTGTCGCCATGGCGAAATCGGATTACATTGCTTCTGCTGTTACAGGCTTAGTTATTGGATATAAATTTCTGCCACTCATATTTAATTTTTCATTAGCAGGGAATAATCCTCAGGGATACATCCTTTCTTTAGATGGAAGTTGGCTTTACGGAATTATAGGAGCTGGTATTTTCCTTGGGTTCAATTTTTTGCAAGATAAAAAGCAAAGGTTACCAGAACCAGTTGAGGAAACAATAACAGTCGATCCATCTTATCACATGGGCAGTATTACTTTTGCAGCTTTTGTGGGCGGATTGTTTGGAGCAAAATTATTCCATATTTTAGAGAATCTTTCAGATTTTACCCGCGATCCATGGGGCAATATCATCTCCTTTAGTGGGTTGACTTTTTATGGCGGACTAATAGTAGGTGGCGCCGCAGTGCTCATAGTGGCTAAAAGAAAAGGCATTAAACCCCTTCACATGTTGGATGTTGGTGGACCTGCCATGATGCTGGCGTATGGTACTGGTAGAATAGGCTGTCATGTTGCAGGAGATGGCGACTGGGGCATTGTGAACACACATCCTAAACCATCCTGGATGTCTTTTTTACCAGATTGGACCTGGGCCTATAATTATCCCAATAATGTCAACCAAGTATGCAACCCCTATATTGAAGGGGATGTTAATTATATGGCCAATATCGGTTGCAATTTCGATCAAACACCCTATCTGATAGCTTCCGTTTATCCAACACCGCTTTATGAGGCTATTTTGGGAATTGGCTTATTCCTTGTGTTATGGTTTTTAAGAAAAAAGATTAAATATGCCGGTATGTTGTTTGGTATATACCTAATGTTGAGCGGTACTGAGCGTTTCTTTATAGAAAAAATAAGAGTTAACACCATCATGGATTTATTTGGAGGAGTGACACAAGCTGAGATTATTTCCGCTTCACTTTTTATTGTTGGTTTTTTACTGGTTGTTTATAGCATTGTTAAGAAATTACCAGTGAGCAATATTGGCACAACAGTTGATTAATTAATAGTTGTGAAGGCTTTTCGATATATAGGTTTTGTTGTTACATTGTTTATTTCAGCAATAAATTTAAGTGCACAGAAAAATCTCTTTGATTCAATGCCTAATGACACCTCAAAGAAATCAGGTCTTATAAAAATTGGTTATGAAGTGAATGGAACGGATACCATCTCGGTATATATGTTAAGGAAACTGAATTTCAGGACAGAAGCCGTTTCAAAAGAAGAAAAAGAAGAGTTTTCCAGATTGGTATGGAATGTAAAAAAAGTACTGCCCTATGCTAAATTAGCTGCATTCAGGTTACAACTCATGGAGGATAATTTAAGCCTACTGAGCACAGAAAGGGAGAAGAAACAATATATTAAAGCGTGTGAAAAATCTATAAAAAAACAATTTGTTAGTGATTTGCATAACCTGACAGTAACACAAGGTAAATTGTTGTTGAAATTAATTCATAGAGAAACGGGTAAATCAACCTGGGATATTATGTTAAATTATAGAGGGGGGTTGGAAACACTTTTTTGGCAGGCCATGGCAAAGACTTATGATTCGGATATGAAGGACACCTTTGATCCTATTGTTGACTATAAAATTGAGGAAATAATAAAAACATTAGAAATAGAGAATGCACCCTAAAATTAATCTACTGGCATTTGCAGCCCATCCGGATGATGTTGAAATCGGCATTTCTGGCACTATGTTGAAACACAAAAAAAATGGTTTGACCACAGGCATTATTGATTTAACGAGAGGGGAGTTGGGTACTCGCGGCACCCCGGAAATACGGGCAATGGAGTCTGCCAAGTCAACTGCCGTTTTGCAGTTGGATATTAGAGAAAACCTAGGACTTAAAGATGGTTTCTTTGAACAGAATGAAGATAGTTTAAGGGCGATAGCGAGGTGCATCAGGCAATACCAACCGGACATCGTGCTTTGCAATGCCATTAGCGACCGGCACCCAGATCACGGCAAAGGACATAAGGTAGTAGTGGATGCTTGCTTTTTAGCAGGTCTAGTGAAAATAGAAATTGAGGATGAGCAAGGAAATAACCTTCCTCCATGGAGGCCCAAGGCTGTGTATTCCTATATCCAGGATTATTATCTTGAACCAGATATTGTGATTGATGTAACGGATGTTTGGGAAGAGCGCACCAAAAGCCTCATGTGCTTCGAATCCCAGTTTTTTAACCCTAATTCCAAAGAACCTGAAACGCCTATCTCTTCAATGGCTTTTCTGCAGCACGTAGAAGGCAGAGCCATTCAATTTGGTCGTTTTATTGGCGTTAAATATGCTGAAGGGTTTAATGTGGTAAGACCGGCGGGCGTTAATCTGTTGACGGATCTGATTTAATAAAATCAAATAGCTATTATCTCCAATCAAAAATAATTTTTACATCATTTTCTGCCGCTTTAACAGAAAAGGCATCAATATTTGGCTGAAATCCTTTCTCACATCAGCTTCAACAAAGTCAATATGATATTGGTGGCATTTAAGTTTTAAGGCCTTTCTGTAATCATTCATTTGCTTTAAATATTCAACCTTTACATCCTCAGGATATAGTTTCAGTTCTTCACCACTTTCATTGTCAATAAATTTATAGGGGCGGTTCTCGAAATTAAATTCTAATTCGGAATCACCGTCAATAATGTGGAATAAAATTACTTCATGCTTTCTGAACTTCAAGTGCTGTAAGGCATCGAATAAAATATCGTTTTCATTGGTATCATCAAACATATCACTAAACACAACAACTAAGCTCCTGCGGTGTATTTGTTCCGCTATTGTGTTGAGGGTTGCAGCTACATTGGTCTTAACCTGAGAGGGTTTTAATTCCAATACCTCACTGAGCTTATTTAAAAGCAGTCGATAGTGCGCACCAGATGAGCGAACTTCTGTTTGTAGGTTAATCTTATCATCAAACAATGTCAAACCAAAAGCGTCTCTTTGCTTTTTCATTAAATTAGCCAAAACAGCAGTGGCAATCACTCCAAATTTTATTTTTGAATTGCTTTTTTCTGGGTAAAACATGCTGGGTGAAGTATCCAAAACAAGTTGGCACCGCAAATTAGTCTCTTCCTCATAGCGTTTAACAAAAAGCTTATCTGTTCTTCCGAATAATTTCCAGTCAATATGCCGTGTGGATTCGCCTTTATTGTATATTTTATGTTCTGCAAACTCAACAGAAAACCCATGGAATGGGCTGCGGTGCAGGCCGGTTATAAAACCCTCTACAACCTGTGAGGCCAGTAAATCAATATTATCAAATGTTGCTGCGGTTTCCTGAAGGTTCATTAATATACAAATTTAAATAAAAAAAGCGGAAATGTAATTTCCGCTTTCCAATTAATATTTTAAATATTTATACCACTAAAAGTTGCGCATCAATTTTTTGCGCTATCATATTTTTAGGTACTGCTCCTACAATTTTATCAACCACTTCACCACCTTTGAATACAAGGATGGTAGGAATACTGCGAATGCCATATTTAGTGGCAACACCCGGATTTTCATCCACGTTTAATTTACCTATTAAAGCTTTGCCTTCATACTCTGAAGCCAATTCCTCAACTAAAGGACCAATCATGCGACATGGGCCGCACCATTCTGCCCAAAAGTCAACTAATACCGGTTTATCTGAACCCAATACGTCAGAATCCCAACTTGCGTCTGTGAAATGTTTTGCCATTGTTTATATTATTATGTTTATTATATTTTATTGATTAGTTCAAAAAAAAGCAATTTATTAATTACTCTGCAAAATTAAAATCCACAAGTCAATATCAAACATCAAATTTGGTTATTGACTTATAGAGAGTACGATGTTTATAAATTTTCTAGTTCTCCTTTTATGAATTCATTTAATTTCTCACCTTTCAACATTCCTTTAGAAAGTAAGGCCAGGTTCAATGCTTTTGAGGCAATGGATTTGGCATCCTCACTGCTAATTATCAGTTTTTTGGCGGTGGTATGGTTGGTATTCAATACCGCAGTGTAATTTAATGGCATAGCGCCGAACATATTGAATCCATTCATCTTACTCATTTCCCTCATTCGTCGGTCATATTCACTTTCAGTAATAGTAATCAATGCATCATTCGGATTTAAGTTCTCAGTAATGAATTTTAAATCAAGTTGCTTATTGATACTTTCAAAAGTGGCAATCAATTGTTTGCTTTCATCTTCATTCAATAATGCTACATTGGTGTTTTCCTGTGGTATAAGGCGGTCAACTGCATCAGCATCTACTCGCTTGCATTGTACTTTCTCGCATACACGTTCAATATAACCTGTGAAATGGCTGTCTAATGGACCTTCAAGCTTCACTACTTTGTATCCTTTGTCTGTTGCTGCTTTTATATAACTGTACTCATCATTGGCGTGGTTAGTATAGAGTAAAACAGTATTTCCGTCTTTATCAGTTTGAGTTGGCTTTATTTCTGCGATAAAATCGTTGATGGTCGCAAATTTATCATCCGTTGACTGCAAAAGGCAGAAGTCCTTTCCTTTTTCGGCAAATTTCTCATCACTCAACATGCCGTATTTTACAAACAGATCAATACTTGGCCATTTGCTTTCAAAATCAGGTCGGTCGTTCTTGAACAATTCTGCCAATTTATCCGCTACTTTCTTGGTGATGTGAGATGTAATTTTCTTCACATTGCTATCACTCTGTAAACTGCTCCTGGAAACATTCAAAGGAATATCCGGAGAATCTATTACGCCATGTAAAAGCATTAAGAATTCAGGTAAGATATCCTTAACATTATCTGTAACAAAAACCTGGTTGCTATACAGCTGAACCTTGTGTTTTTCAGCTTCTATTGCACTCTCAACCTTAGGGAAATATAAAACGCCTGTGAGGTTGAAGGGATAGTCAACATTAATATGAATCCAGAACAAAGGTGGTTGTGAAAAAGGGTAGAGGGTTTGGTAAAATTTCACGTAATCCTCATCCTTCAAATCAGTTGGCTTACTTAGCCAAAGTGGCTTTTCTTCATTGATGATTTTACCGTCAAATTCAATAGCAATAGGTAGGAATTTGCAATATTTAGTGAGCAATGAGGATATTTTATGCTTTTCTACAAACTCATGACTGTCTTCTGCCAAATGCAAAATGATATCAGTTCCTCTTTCTTTTCTTTTGCCTTTGCTAATGGTAAATGTGGTACTCCCATCGCACTTCCATTTGGCCGCCTCAGCACCTTCCTTATAAGATAAGGTATTAATCTCCACATTGGCAGCTACCATGAAAGCTGAATAAAAGCCTAACCCGAAATGACCTATTACATTTGCATCCGCTTTATCTTTATAAAGTTTTACAAACTCTTCGGCACCTGAAAAAGCAAGTTGATTGATGTATTTTTCAATTTCATCTGAAGTCATACCAATACCATTATCACTAATAGTTAATGTTTTGGCTTTCTCATCAATGCTAACAGTTATTTTTAAATCGCCGACCTCGCCTTTAAATTCACCTGCATTAGCCAATGTTTTTAGCTTGTTGCAAGCATCAGTTGCGTTAGAAACCAGTTCGCGCAAGAATATTTCATGATCACTGTAAAGAAACTTTTTAATAATTGGAAAAATGTTCTCTGTATTTACGGATATGCTACCTGTTTTACTCATATTATTCTATCAATTTTTATATAAGTATATGTTCCAAAAATTAATCCAATGAATTAATTCAGTAATTTTGGCATATTTGCAGACATAAATGTTTTTTATACTGTCAAAAATATTGTTGTTTCTTATTAAACCACTGGTTTGGGTGATATTTATCTTATTACGTGGTATTTTTACAAAAGACGAATTGAAACGCAAGCGCAGGTTAATCATAGGGACCTTTATATTATATTTATTTTCTAATAGCTTTCTGGTCAATGAAGCCCTTAAATTATATGAGAGTCGTGGAACTCAGCAATTGGATTCAGTTTATAATGTGGGCATTGTATTAGGTGGATTTGCCACCAAAGATATTACAACCGGAAAAACCGTTTTTTTTGAATCTAGTGACAGGTTTCTGCAAGCATTGAAACTCTATCATGAAGGGAAAATAAGGCGTATTATGATTAGCAGTGGCAGTGCCAGTGTAATCGACCAATCTGTGAAGGAGGCTGATGCCGTTTCAAATTACCTTCACAGTATAAAAGTCCCTGATTCGGCTATTATAGTGGAAAATAAAAGCCGCAATACATCAGAAAATGCCTCGTGTAGTTTTAAGATTCTGGATTCTTTAAATATTAAATCTGGATTGCTTGTAATAAGCAGCGCGTGGCATTTGCCAAGAGCAAAATTGTGTTTCAATAAAAGGGACAGTGTTGATTATTTTGCCACAAACTTTTATAGTAAACCAATAAGAGACTATTCCCCAGACAATTTACTCGTACCATCAACAGAAGCTTTGTCAAAGCTTGATTTTCTTATTAAGGAATGGGTAGGTTATGTTGTGTATTGGTTTAAAGAATAAAGAATGCCACATTAAATATACCTCTTTTTGACATATTTAAGCAGTATACGCATATCCCTTTTCCATTTTGAAAAATGGTTAAAATGATTAAACATATAATCAATCATTTCCATTTCATCTTTTGGGGCTCTTTTATATTTTTCCACAAATTTAACTTCCACATTGTCCATATAAATTTTAAAATCCAGCATGCATTCGAACCAATTCCTGAAAATGGCATAATTGGTATTGGTGGCTGAGATAGCATAAGTCCTTCTTGATTGTGGAAACCGCATGCCGCATAGGTTATAATGGTTAATAGAAAGCCAACTATAATGACCGGTATTTCCGCTTTCTTCAATTTTAATAGAAAGGAACAAATGATGCCACCTGCCCATATATTTTTTGGCTACTTTGTGGAGTATTGCAACATCGGGCACCACTGATAAGTCGAGCCCCCTCAATACATCGGTGGTGTCGATTGTGGCTACAGTTGAATCACCTGCTGTAGCAGCATCGGCAATACAATTGTTTGCGAGTATCATACATACTATAAAATATAGTTTAAAATGCAAAATTCAGAATCAAATTTAAGGTTATGGGAGTTATGGTTTTCCACAAATTTCAATTAAAAATATAATCAATTACTTATTTGGAGCATAAATATCAACTATATTTGAATCTTCGTTTTTTTTATGTTGTTTAAAAGAATTATTTATATAGGGTTGTTAACATGTTTTTTCAATGCTGCTCATTTAACTGGACAGAGTTTTACTGTTTCAGGCTTTATAATCAATCAATCTTCAGGAGAAGTAATGGTTGGGGCTTATGTATTTTGTCCCCAGACAGGCGCAGGTACTGTTACTAATAACTCAGGTTATTATGCTTTAAGCATGCCTTATGGCACCAAAAATATTCTCTATATGGCAGAGGGTTTTGCCGCTAAAATAGATACTACAGCCATAAATCGCAACAAACACAATGACATAGAACTCAGGGAACTTGAAGAGTATGAAAAACAGATTGACCCATTCGAGAATCCTACAAAGGATTTACCCGAACGTGAAACAGAGGAGGATGATACCAGCGGAGAAGTTAAAATTAAAAAACCCAGGATTAAGAATACGATTACTGTAGATAATTTAATTCAATTGGCATTATCGAGGAATTTAAAGTTGATTGACAGGATGGAAAACGGATTTATTGAAGTTCCTGGTTTACAGATAAATAATATGCCAAACCTTGCAGGTGAAGTAGATGTGATAAGGGCGCTTAAGTTTCTCCCAGGAGCGATGCCCGGCACCGAACTTACCAATGGTTTATATGTAAGGGGTGGAGGGCAGGATCAAAACCTAGTTTTACTAGATGGCACCACAGTATATAATATGAACCATCTTGGGGGGTTTTATTCTGTATTTAATTCCGATGGAATAAATAGTATTAACCTCACTAAAAGTGGTTATTCTGCCAGGTATGGCGGTCGTCTTTCGGCCATTACAGATATTACAATGAAAGAAGGCAATGCCAACAGAACCAGCGGAGTAGTATCTAATAGTTTTGTTGCATTTCGATTGGAGTTGAATGGCCCATTGTCTGCTAGCGGTAAAACTACTTATGGCATAGCGGCAAGAAGATCCTTTATAGACCTTTTTACACGTCTTGGTAGTACCAACGATAATAAATTTTCCTATACTTTATACGATATCAATGCCAAGGTATGCCATAGGTTTAACAACAAGAGCAAACTTATTTTTAATATTTTTAATTGTAGAGATAGGCTTTATACGGCATTGACAGATACTGTCAATAATAATGGGATAATCATAAAGAATAAAGAATCGCAGGATCAGAATTGGGGTAATTTTGTTTCATCCGTAAGGTGGAATAAAGTCATTAACCAACAATTGTTTTCCTCTTTTTCAGCCAGCTACTCACATTACAGAAATAACTTTATCTATAAGGGCAGTTCTACAATTGATACTGGCAGAGGAGTTACGAGTTCTGAGTTGAATGCTAATTACTATAACGTTATACGCGACTTTACCTGTAAAGGTGATTTTGATTACCTTGCCAATAAAACGAATACTTTTCATTTTGGAGGGGCCGTGAGCATTAAAGGATTTGTGCCGGGTACTATTAATATTGTATATAAATTGAACAATAAGACAGAACGGGATACGAATATCGGCAATACAAGGGTATTGGTAGGGAATGAATATGCTGCTTACTTTGAGGATGAAATCAGAATTAGTAACAATTTTAAATTATCTGTAGGGTCGAGATTGGTTAATTATAATTACCAGAAGAAAGACTTTATTTTCATTGAGCCTAGAATATCATTTAATTCAAGAATCAATGAGGAATATGCTATTAAGGGAAGCTATACCGTAATGAACCAGAATCTTCATTCGCTTGAGAATAACGTGAGGTCAACACTTACTGACAGATGGGTGCCAGCAACTGCTAATGTTGCGCCACAACGTTCACAACAGTTTACTTTAGGTATATCAAAACCTTATAAGAAAAACCTTGAACTGACAATTGAAGGTTATTATAAAATATTGAACAAAGTGCTTGAGATTAAAGAAGGTGAGAAATTCGATAACATCGTGGATAGTAAAAACTGGGAAGATAAAGTGGTATTGGGTAAAGGATGGTGCTATGGGGTAGAAACCTTCTTGCATAAGAAAAGGGGAGATTTGCAGGGATGGATAAGTTATGGGCTTGCCTGGGCTAAACGCAATTCACCGGGTGTAAACAGAGGTGAAGATTACTATTTTCAATTCGACAGGCGTCATTATATCAATATTGTAGCACAACAAAGAATTGATGATAGGCATGATTTTTCAATCAATATGGTGTTTTCGACAGGAAATGTGCAAAC
>JBBQIF010000071.1:0-10090 GCA_038324665.1 Bacteroidia bacterium | reverse complement strand
TATTGAACTTCTTTAATAATAGAACTACAAATGCCAATGCTGAATCATTTAACTCTAAAATTAAAGGCTTTAGAGCCAATTTAAGAGGTGTTACTGATGTCAGTTTCTTTCTTTTCAGGCTTGAAAAATTATTCGCTTAAGAATTTACTCCCCAGAAAATGACGCTGACCCCATTAATACCTTAACCACAAAAGGCACAAAAGGAAACAAAAGAAGATTTAAAAGCAAGCTTTTAAATCACATATTTATTGAAGTTTCTGAATAAATTCAGAAACAACTTTTATTGCGTCTATAATTATTTTTAAAGGGTGCAATGCTGTTTCACGGTGTGCTCTTTTGTGCCTTTTGTGGTTAAAAACTATTGAGTGAAGAGAAATAGCTAATTTATATGTACTTTTAGTAGAATAAAAATTACCTTATTCTGCTTTATAGATGTATACACACGCCATAAGCTTGCGACACGGCCACCATAATGGCTTAACTCATGGTAGGGTGAGGATGCACAGATTTGATAATCTCATGTCCTGTTGTTTCCAGGTTCCTGGCTACAACCGCTTCTGCTATTAGCTCGGTAACGCCGGTACCAACCATGTGGCAACCTAACCACTCACCGTACTTGGCATCAAAAATCACTTTTACAAATCCGTCTTTAGCGCCACTTGCACTTGCTTTTCCGCTGGCTGAGAAAGGAAATTTACCAACCTTTATCTCGTATCCTTTTTCTTTGGCTTGTGCTTCTGTATAACCAACAGAAGCTATCTCAGGAATGCAATATGTACAGCCGGGAATATTGTTATAGTTCAAAGCATGGGGTTTTAATCCTGCAATCGCCTCAACACAAATAATACCTTCAGCGCTTGCTACGTGGGCCAATGCAGGCCCATGAACAATATCTCCTATGGCGTAAACACCTTTTACATTGGTTTGGTAGAAATCATCTACCAATACTTTACCTTTTTCTGTTTTTACACCTGCTGCTTCTAATCCTATATTCTCAAGATTGGTAACTATACCAGCAGCAGATAATACAATGTCACATTCAACAGTAACATTGCCCGCTTTGGTTTTAATATTTACTTTGCAGCCCTTTCCGCTTGAATCAACGCTCTCAACAGAACTGTCCACCATGATATCCATTCCTGCTTTCTTGTATAGTTTTTCCATGGTTTTAGAAACTTCTTCGTCCTCAACCGGTAAAATACGCGGCATAAACTCAACTACAGTTACTTTAGAACCTAAGGTATTATAAAAGTAAGCGAACTCCATACCAATCGCACCCGAACCAATTACCAGGATGCTTTTAGGTTGCTCAGGTAAAACCATCGCTTCGCGGTACCCTACTATTTTTTTACCGTCTATTTTGATATTTGGTAATTCTCTGCTCCTTGCACCGGTTGCCAATATAATATGGTCGGCTTCATGTGATTCTTTCTTTCCTTCGGCTTCCACTTCCACTTTTTTATTGCCTGCCAACTTTGCTGCGCCTTTAATCACTGTAATTTTATTTTTCTTCATCAGGAACTCAATGCCTTTACTCATATTATTGGCCACACCTCTGCTGCGTTTAATAACCGCATCAAAATCAACTGCAGCATCTTTAGTAGTAATGCCATAATCACTGCTGTGTTTTAAATATTCGAATACTTGAGCAGATTTCAATAAAGCCTTGGTCGGAATGCAACCCCAATTGAGGCAAATACCACCTAATTCAGCTTTTTCAACTATGGCCACATTTTTTCCCAATTGCGCAGCGCGGATGGCAGCTACATAACCGCCCGGACCGCTACCTATTACTATAACATCAAATTTCATTATAACTTATTTTTTGTGCAAAAGTAATACGAATTCTTGACATTTTTAGTGGCTAGTAAATAGTGGCTAGTGATTAGTGGGGTCCTGTTTAGCATCAAATTATCCTTTATTTTTCGCAATTTAACGAATGTCATTCGTCCTAGTAATGTAAGATTTCACTAGTGACTAATTACTAACCACTAGTCACTAAATACTAGTCACTAGCCACTAAATACTAATTACTAGCCACTAGATACTAATCACTAGCCACTATTCACTTAAAAAAAAATGTACATTTGCACAGATATGAATTTATCGAACAAAAAAGTATTAGTTACCGGCGCAGATGGATTCATAGGCAGCCATATAGTGGAATCGTTGCTAGAAGAAGGTTGCACAGTAAGGGCTTTCGTCTATTACAACTCCTTTAATAATTGGGGCTGGCTGGATACCTTATCTAAAGAAAAACTAAAACAGATAGAAATTTTTTCCGGCGATATTAGGGACCCAAATGGTGTACGAACCGCTATGAAAGATATTGACATTGTATTCCATTTAGCAGCCTTAATAGCTATTCCTTTCAGCTACCATTCACCAGATGCGTACATTGATACCAATATTAAGGGAACACTGAATGTGTTACAGGCTGCAAGAGATTTGGGCGTAGAAAAAACATTGGTAACCAGTACCAGCGAGGTGTATGGCACCGCCCAGTTTGTGCCTATCACCGAACTTCATCCCAAGCAACCACAGTCGCCCTATTCTGCCAGTAAAATAGGGGCAGATTGTATTGCAGAATCTTTTTACAGGAGTTTTAATTTGCCTGTTACCATCGTCAGGCCCTTTAATACGTACGGACCAAGGCAGAGTGCAAGAGCGGTGATACCAACTATTATCACCCAATTATTGAATAATGTAAGCGCAATAAAGTTAGGCGATACAACCCCCACCAGAGATTTACTATTTGTACAAGATACCGCCAAAGCCTTTGTTGCAATTGCAAAATCAAGTACACTAAATGGCCAAGAAGTTAACATCAGTACACAATCTGAAATAAGCATTCTTCATTTGGCTGAATTGATTATGAAATTAACCGGCAAAAAAGCGGAAATAATTCAGGATAATGTGCGCTTAAGACCTGAAAAATCTGAAGTCTTCAGGTTATTGGGTGACTCTGAGAAATTAAGAAAAAATACTGGTTGGCTACCTGAATTTAATATTGAAAAAGGACTTGAGAAAACCATAGCATGGTTCAGCGATCCTAAAAATTTAACATTGTATAAATCTGATATTTATAACCTTTAGTGAATACCCATTTCGAAAATATTGTTTCCATAATTCGCCAAAGGTATGGTGAAGGGCAGATTCCATTGCACGCACCTGTCTTTAGAGGGAATGAAAAAAAATACACCAACCATGCCATAGACAGCACCTTTGTAAGTTCGGTAGGTGAGTATGTGAACCAATCAGAAAAATTGCTAGCGGCATTCACCGGTGCGAAATATGCTGTGGCCATTGGTAATGGGACTTCTGCCTTGCATGCTGCATTGGTGCTGGCAGATGTCAAAATCAATGAACTCGTTATAACACAACCATTTACATTTGTCGCTACGGCCAATGCCATTGCTTATTGTCATGCAGAGCCAGTATTCATTGATATAGACAGGGATACCCTTGGTCTGTCACCTGCTAAATTAAAAGTATTTCTTGAAAATGAAACTTTCATCAACAATGAAAGTATTTGTATTCATAAAGCAAGTAATAAAATTATCAAAGCTTGCTTGCCCATGCATTCATTTGGATTGGTGTGCAGGATCAATGAAATAGCAGCTATTTGCAAGGATTATAACATTACTTTGGTGGAAGATGCCGCAGAATCAATTGGCAGTTATGCTGGAACCACACATACCGGACTGATTGGTAAATTAGGGACTTTAAGTTTCAATGGCAACAAAACCATTACGTGTGGCGGTGGTGGTGCTATTATCACCAATGATGAAGCGATTGCCAAAAAAGCGAAATACATCACAACCACTGCTAAAGTGCCGCATCAATGGGCGTTTTTTCACGATGAATTGGGCTATAATTACCGATTGCCTAATATCAATGCGGCCCTATTATGTGCCCAGCTAGAACAATTGGATGGCTTCCTTAAAAATAAAGCAGAAACAGCCGAATATTACCATCAAGCATTTAATAATAATTGTGTAGAATTCATGAAGGCAATTGAGGGCACAAAAAGCAATTACTGGCTCAACTGCATTTTATTTAAAGACAGGAATGAAAGAGATGCTTTTTTAAAATTCAGCAATGAAAATGGCGTAATGACCCGGCCGGCATGGACCTTAATGACCAAATTACCCATGTATGAAAACTGTATTTGTGGTAATATTGAAAATGCAATAGAAATGGAAGACAGACTAGTGAATATACCAAGCAGTGTTTTGTAATATATTATAAATTTGAACTAAATTTGAAATCATGAAAGCCTTAGATATCAATTCTTCAATAGTGGATGGTTATTTAAAGTTACTGGATAATCTAAGTCCGGATAATAAACTTTATATTATTTCAAGGTTAGCGTTGTCTGTTAAATCTGATATTGTTGATTGGAAGACTAATTTTAAGAAGTCATTCGGGGCGTTTGAGTCCAAAAAATCTGCTAATGCCATCATTAAGGAGTTAAAGAATTATAGGAATAAGAGAAACTAGAGATTTAATTAATTATGAAAGCGATTAAAAAAGAAAAAAAATTTGATGCAGTCAAAAATGATGCGTGATATTAGGGATCAGATTAGTTCTGAGACTCAAAATATGAACTATAAACAATTGAAAGCTTATATGAAAGCAAAGCTTACAGCAAGTAAAATAAAAACTGTGGGCGAAAATTAGTAACGATTAATTATAATAAAATTGTCAAAAACAAATCTCATATTAGTAGGCGGAGGCGGTGATTGCAAGTCAGTGATTGAAGCCCTTGCAGGTGATGAAAAAGTGAATATCATCGGCATACTCGACTATAAGAACAGTCATACAAGTGTCTTGGATATTCCTATCATAGGGGATGATGCGATTATCCCCGACCTAGTGAATCAGCAATATCATTTCTTGATAACATTAGGTAATATAGGTTCGCCTGCTGGGAGGGTCAGATTATATGAACAGATTACTTCCCTTAAAGGAATAATGGCCACTGTAGTATCGCCTAATGCAATTGTTTCGCCAAGCGCCACTCTTGGTGAGGGTACCATTATAATGCAAAAGGCACTGGTAAATACAGAAGCTATGATAGGAAATAATTGTATCATCAATACTGGAGCCGTTATAGAACATGAAACATACATCGGCAACAATGTCCATGTAGCTACTAGCGCCACAGTAAACGGACAATGCCGTATAGGCAATAATTGCTTTATAGGATCAGGTAGCATCATCAGTAATAATATCACAATTGAGGACAATATCATTATAGGAGCAGGCAGTATTGTTGTTAATGACCTATTAAAAGAAGGTACTTACTTTGGCAATCCAGCAAGGCTAAAACCAAGCGATAACCCAAACAGGCAAGGAAATGTTTGAAAACCTTAAACATACTATCATAATTGCCGAAGCCGGTGTGAACCACAATGGTGATATCACATTGGCCAAACAATTGATAGATGTTGCTGCAGATGCCGGTGCAGACTATGTTAAATTCCAATCGTTCAAAGCGGAGACATTGGTGAGCGAAAAAGCCGCCTTAGCGGAATACCAGAAAACGAACACAAAAAACGTGGTGCAAAGTCAGTTTGAAATGCTAAAAAAACTGGAATTATCAGAAGCGCATCATTTTGAGTTAAAAGCTTATGCAGAATCCAAAAATATTAAATTTTTAAGTACTGCTTTTGATACAGGTTTTGTCACATTCCTTCATAATTTAGGCATTGATTTCTTCAAGATACCTTCGGGTGAGATTACAAATCTGCCTTATCTCGAAGCCATTGCGTCCACCAATAAACCCGTCATTATATCGACAGGTATGGCGGATATGCAGGAGATTAAAGACGCCTTAAATGTTTTTCTCAATCTCGGATATACCAAAGATAAAATAATGGTTTTGCACTGCAATACGCAATATCCCACCTTAGCCGCTGATGTTAATCTAAATGCTATGCTGAGCATTCACCATGATTGTGGTGTACACATAGGATTTAGCGACCATACACTTGGTATTGAAGCATCTCTTGCCGCGGTGGCATTAGGCGCCAGGGTAATTGAAAAACATTTTACTTTGGATAAACATTTACCCGGTCCCGACCATGTGGCTTCGCTTGAACCGACTGAATTAAAACAAATGGTAAGCTCCATAAGGTTAATTGAACAAATGCTGGGAAGTCCAGAAAAAACACCCACTGCCAGCGAAATACCCAATAAGGCAGTTGCTCGAAAAAGCATACATGCTGCAAAAGCATTAAATGCTGGTGATATTATCTCTGGCAATGACCTTAGTTATCTTCGTCCGGGTATTGGTATCTCCCCAATGCAATACAAATTAGTAGTAGGCAAAAAAATGAAAAATAAAGTTGAAAAAGGCGCAATGTTAAAATGGGAGGATTTTGAATGATAAGAATTGAAAATTATAAAGATGGCGATGAGGTGGGTATATTGAAACTTTTTAAAAAAGTATTTAAAAAGGATCTTTCGCCTGATTATTGGGATTGGCGTTTTAAAAATAATCTAACTCAGCAAACATTGATTAAGTTGGCATGGCATGATGATAAATTGATATCACATTATGCTGCATGCCCTATTCCAATGAAATACAATAATGAAAATTTTAACGCTGCTTTGTCTATGACCACAATGACAGATCCTGATTTTAATGGCATGGGTTTGTTTCCCAAACTGGCCAACCAATTATATGATGAAATGCCAGGAAACAAGATAGAAATGGTTTACGGATTTCCAAATAGAAACTCACACTATGCCTTTATTAAAAAGCTAAACTGGGAAAATATTTGTAGCATTTTCCAGTTTTCCTTGACAGGACTTAATTATACAAAAGGAAAATACACAATAAATACTATTGCAGAAATTTCTGAAAATCATTTAGATAATTTAAAATTAGATACTAATAAATTTCAAATCAATAGGAACAAGGATTTCTTCAATTGGCGTTATAAAACCAATCCTGTTAACGAATATCATTTTCATGAAATTGAGAAAGATGATGTTAAACACTTCATTGTATTTAAAATGTATGAAAACACCCAAATCAAACATATTGATATTGTCGAGTTATATATTAATGATGATATTGATTTATTGTCGAGCTTTATTAATGACATATATTTAAGATTCAATTTAACTCAAGATTCAATGTTTAATATATGGATGTCACTATATAACAACCAGTTTACACTTTTAGAAAGATATGGTTTTGTTCCAAAAGAGCCAATTACCTATTTAGGATATAAATCCTTTAATTTTGTCAATAACATTGCAGAAAAGCATACTTACTTTACAATGGGAGATTCTGATGTCTATTAAAAAAAGAAAAATACTAGCAGTTACAGGGGCAAGGTCAGAATATGATATTATTAGCCCAGTACTTTTCGCTTTAAGTGCGAGGGAGGATGTGGAGCTAGGTATAATTGTTACAGGATCCCATCTTTCAGAAACTTTTGGGTATTCAGTTAAAGAAATAGAAAATGATGGTTTTAATATTGTAGCACGGGTTTATAACCTAATAAACTCCAATAGAAAAATCGGGCGAATCCTTTCTTTAGGCAATCAGATTGCGCCACTAGCCCATATTTTTGATGAATGGAAGCCAGATATTGTTCTCGTTGCAGGTGATAGGGAGGAAGCAATCAGTGTAAGCATGACTGCTGCATTTATGGATATCCCCGTAGCTCATATCGCTGGCGGAGATATTGCTAAAGATGGAAACATTGATAATTCTATTAGATATGCAACTTCAAAATTTGCCCACATTCATTTTACTATTCTTGAAAATCATAAAGAGAATTTGTTGAAACTGGGAGAAGATGATTGGCGAATTTTCAATTATGGAAATCCCGCACTTGATAAGTTTTTAAGTACGCCAGTTTTGTCAGTTAATGAATTAGAAACTAAAACGGGATTCAAACTCGATGGTGGAAATTATGGGTTGTTAATTTATCATCCAATTATTACTCAGGTTGATGAAGAAAGAAAAAACATAGAATTAATTATAAATTCCTTAAGAAAAACGGGAATGAAATTTATCGTTAATAGTCCAAATAGCGATGCTGGATATGCCAGCATTTTAGACCATTATTCGTCGTTGAAAAATGATTCTCAATTTGAGTTTTTTAGTAATTTAGACCGAATTTGTTATATAAATCTGATGCGAAATGCAAAAATTTTAGTAGGAAATTCTAGTTCCGGTATAATTGAGGCTCCAAGCTTAGCATTACCTGTAATTAACATTGGCCCAAGACAAAAATCAAGATTAAATGCTGGTAATGTGATATTTACAGATTACAATATGGAAAATATCTACAATTCTATACAAGATTGCTCAAACCAGAATTTTAAAGAAAAATTAAAAACATTAAAAAATCCTTATGGGGACGGTAATTCTGCTTTGAAAATTGCTGGGAAACTCATAGATTTGGAAATTAATAGTACTCTGATTCACAAAAATATCACCTATTGAATATTGAAAAAAGTAATTGTTATATCAGCTCACCCAGATGATGAGGTAATTGGATGTGGTGGATCTTTATTAAAACATAAGGCCAATAATGATTCAATTGCATGGTTAATTATAACCAATGTTTCTGTTGAAAAAGGATTCACCGAAGAAAGAGTATCCTCTCGGCAAAATGAAATAGAAAGAGTTAGTGCTCAATTTGGATTCGACAATGTTTACAAATTAGATTATCCAACTGCAACATTAGATTCAACTACTGCATTTGCATTAATCAATGATATTTCAAAGGTATTTAATGACTTTAAGCCGTCGGTTATTTATACCGTTAACAGGTCTGATGCTCATTCTGATCATAGATTTACTTTTGAGGCCGTTGCAAGTTGTACCAAAAGCTTTAGGTATCCTTTCATAAAGAGAGTATTAATGTATGAATGTCTTTCTGAAACTGAATTTGCCCCGGTATTGGCAGAAAAGACCTTTTTACCCAATTATTATGTTGATATTTCAGATTATTTTGACAAAAAAGTACAAATAACTAAAATATATGAATCTGAACTTGGCGACCACCCCTTCCCAAGAAGTTTGGAAAATCTAAAGGCATTAGCTATTTTTAGAGGAGCTACCGCCGGGGTTAAATACGCTGAAGCATTTCAATTAATTTTAAATATAGACAAATGAAAAAATTACTATTATTAACCATTATTAGTACGTTAGCTAGTAGTGCTTGGTCGCAAAAGGAAGGTAATACCTGGTATTTTGGCACAAATGCCGGCATATCTTTTAACTCTTCTCCCCCAACGGCTCTTACCAACGGGCAATTGACAATGAGAGAAGGAAGCTCATCTATTTCGGACAAAAATGGCAATCTACTCTTTTATACAGATGGGCAAAGTGTATATGATAATACCCATACTTTGATGTCAAATGGTACAGGTCTTTTAGGCAGTGGCTCAGCTTGTCAATCTGGACTGATTGTTCCTTGGCCAGACAGCATTTACAAATACTTCCTCGTTTCAGTTGATGCAATAGAAAATAATGCTACTAACGGTGTTAGATATTCTGTGGTGGATATGAGATTAAACGGAGGTAAGGGAGATATAGTCTCCATCCAAAAAAATGTTGTTTTAATAAAACCACAATGTGAAAAGGTAACCCTTGCAGTAAATTTTAACAGGAAAGATTTCTGGATTATCACAAATCAAAGTAGTTCAGATTCAATTTTATCATTCGCAGTAACTTCTACTGGTATTAATAAGAATGCTGTAAGGTCAAATACTGGTCTTAACCTATCGGGAAATCTAAATAATAACCTTGGTTACTTAAATATATCAAGTGATGACAGTAAACTAGCATCCTGTCATTTTCAATTGAATAAAGTTCTTGTAATGGATTTTGACAATAAGACAGGTAAAATTTCAAACGTTAAGACGCTTACAAAAGCATCTCCTTATTGTGCAGAATTTTCTCCCAATAGTAAAGTATTATATGTTTCAGGGTTAAGACTACCTACATCTATCGACCAATTTGATCTTACTTCAGGTACACAGAATCTCATTCAAAGTTCCAAAAAACAAATTTTTGATTACGGGAGTGGTGAAATGGGTGCTTTAAAATTAGGAC
>JBBQIF010000070.1:0-10131 GCA_038324665.1 Bacteroidia bacterium | reverse complement strand
CCATTAATCCATCTATGGCTTCCAGCAGGTCGTCTATTTCTTCTATGCACCTGTCTACCTGCTCACCTGCGGAACTACTAAGACTGCGGGCATCGGATGGGTTTATTGAGGGGGAGATTTGTTTTTATAGTGTAATAGTTTTTATTGGTATGGCAATGTGTTACAATTGGATTAACGAGGCTTGTAAATATTTATTGTTCAGTTCATAAAATATTTATTTTTAACTATTTATAAGGTTTTATTCGCTATTTATAGGTCTGAGTTCGCCATTTATAAGGTTATATTTGCTATTTGTAAGGTTTTATACTTTATTTATAAGGTTCTATTCACTATTTATAAGGTTCAATTGTTTGTTTGTAATGCTGTATTCTCTGTTTGTAAAACTGCATTAGCGGTATATAAAACCACTGTTGCAATTTAAAAGATTGTGTTCGCTATTTGCAAGGTCAGCGTACTCATTTTAAAATTAAAATTGATGCCCAAGGGTGGTGAATGCAGAGAAAGAATATTGAAAAACAATACAATTTCATCGAATCAAATGTAAAAACAATTTAATACCTTCATTATTAACTAGTAAAAAAGTTAAAAGAATTTAATTAAAAAAAGCGTATTTTAGTATAAAAAGTCTAATTTATAGAAAAAATTAGGTTTTTTTGCTTTTAATGTTAATTTAGTATAAATTCGACCTCTAAAGCAATTTTTTAATGAAAAGAGTGTACAAATCAGCTTTCCCAATATTTGTTTTTTTATTGGGAATCATTAATACCTCAAGTGCACAAGAACTTTCAACTGAAGGTAAAACTTTTTGGATGACGTTTATGGAGACTGTCGGTGGTTTTGGTTGTTCTGACAAATCCGCACCCGAACTTAAAATAGTTATAAGTTGTAATAAAGCCACCACAGGTACAGTAAAAAATATCATTACTGGTCATACAAGAAATTTTTCTATTGGTGTAGGTGGGGGAGTTGATACTTTATTAATTCCTAGTTATATGGGCTATACCACCGGTACTGAATCAGCCTCTGACAGATCACGAGGTATATTAATAGAGGCAAATGATACAATTACTGTGTCGGCACAGAACACTAAGCAATATTCTTGCGATGCATCGCTGATATATCCAATTGAAGCATTGGGTGTAGATTACAGAATATTGACCCACATGGGAGACCAATCAGGCAGCAATAGTTGTTATAAATCAAGCTTCGCAATAGTGGCCACTGAAGATAACACCAGTATAGATATAACTCCTACAGTTGCGACTTCCGGAGGTAAATCAGCTAATACAACCTTTACAATTACTTTGAATAAAGGGGAAACTTATCAGGTGCTTTCTTCAACCAATAAAAATGACTTGTCGGGCACTCTGATCCAAGCTAAAAATTGTAAAAAAATTGCTGTCTTTGGTGGCAGTATACGTTCTTCTGTTTTATATAGCGCTAATTCGAGCTGTGCATCTTCCTATGATCACCTCTATGAAGAAATGATGCCAATCAATATATGGGGTAAAAAATTTGTTTGTATTCCTACATTATATTCAAAAGGCAAGCAGAGAAAGGCGGATATGATAAAAGTTGTTTCCAATTCTAATTCTTGTTTCGTAAGGTGTAACGGACGAGGAAAATTGCTAAGCGTTGCAGGGCAGTGGGATACTTTCTATATAACAAGTAATGCAGTAGTTACTGCAAATAAAGCTATTGCGGTCTGCCAGTTTGGATTGAGTGAAGATTGTGATAAAGTTGGCGGCGGCGGCACTAATACGGATCCAATGATGATTTGGGTACCTCCTGTTGAGCAATCGCTAAAGAAACTATCATTTTCTTGTGAAGTAGCTTTACAGGTAAATAAGTTCTTTTTGAATGTAGTGGTAAAGACATCATATACAAGTACGTTTACACTTGATGGGGCGACACCTGCTGCTACCTGGAAACCTATTGCACAAGATACTGCTTATTCCTTCATACAGCAGGATGGCCTAAGCGTAGGAAAACATAGAATGGCGTGCCCTTATGGGTTTTCAGCTGTGCTATACGCTTATGGTGACCATGCTTCCTACGGGTACAACGCCGGATCTTCCGTTAAACCTTTAAGTTTCTATATGACAGCTGCCGGGAAAAGTAGTGCAGATTTTGAATTGGATACCCCTTATTATGTGGTTTGCCAAGGTACTGTAATCCCTTTTGATGTCACAGCCTCCTATATTCCCACGGGTTGGAAATGGCTGATTAATAACCCTTCCGGACTTGTTATTAAAACCAGCAAATTTTTCAACTACACTTTTTTGGATACCGGTTTTATAAAGGTGAGGGCAGTTACAACAAGGCCACTTTCAGGTGTATGTAATGGTATAAGTACTGATACGCTTACTCAATATGTGAAGGTTTTTGGGAAACCTAAAATAAAATTGCTGAATGATACCCTAATATGTAGGGGGACGAGTTTCTATATAACTTCTAAAACAGACGGCGATACGAATTATACTTTCAGTCCGAATACATGGTTGAGTTGCAGTAAATGTTATAAACCTTTGTGTTCCCCGTTAATGGATACCACTTATGCTGTTGTAGCTACTACCAAAGGTTGCTTGCCTAGCCGAGATACCTTTAAGGTGATGGTTAGGGACAGTCTGTTCTTATTTAAAGGCAATGATACCCTTATTTGTAGGGGAACCTCCACTACCTTAAAAGCATGGGCAAAAGGTGGATTGGTATCTGGGCAAACCATTACATGGGACAACGGCCTAGGTACAGGTTTAAGTAAGGTTGTTGCTCCAAAGGTTACTACCACCTATCGTATGATTTTAACAGACGGATGCACGAAGAACGGGAAAGGAGGCCTTTACGCAGACACCAATTATATTAAGGTAAGCGTTTACGATAGTTTAAAAATTACCATGCCAAGGGATACTACGGTTTGCGAAGGTAATATTGTTACCCTTACACCAGTGATAAAAGGAGGACGTACAGGCACTTCACTAGTCACGTGGGACAATGGTCTTGGAACGGGATTTACAAAAAGTATTACAACTACAAGTTTAACCGTTACCTATAAGGCGGTTCTAAGTGATGGTTGCACCAATCCTAAGGACAGTGGCTATGTGAAAATTACTGTAAGACCGGGATTAAAAGTAGATACCATTCTTTATAGTACGCCGGTGTGCAGGAATACCATTTTTAAAGTGAATATTAAATTAAGTGGTGGTGATAGTACTGGTTACAGAATAAAGTTGTTAAATGCGACCCTTCCTGGGCCTCCGGTTGTGATAGACAGTTTTAAAAATACGGCTTATCCTTTCTTTAATATTAAAATACAGGACGATTCTAAATTTAAAATTTCATTTACCCAAACATGCAACAGTCATACCCCGCCATTGAAACAATTTGATGTGAAAATTAAAAAAGCACTCAATATTGTATCAACCTTGCCGGTGGACACAATCTGCACGGGCCAATCTTATGATATCCTTGCAACTGGAGGTAGTCCCGAAAATTTACCTATCAAATTTATCCTGAAAAGAAAAAATGGAGCTGCCTACATCCCTATTGATTCGATGACAGATATAGCCAATGCTAAATTTAAAGTGACACCTGTCGGAATTCAAACTGATTATTTAATCATCGGGGATGATAAATGCAACAGGAATGATTCAGATATATTCAGGCTAATGGTAAGGCCACCAATGGCATTAACAAAATTAATTGACGATGAATTGTGCCGTGGCGAAAGCATATCTTATACTGGTTCTGCATTTGGTGGAAAGTCACAGAATATTACCTATACATGGACTGATGCCAGTAATGGTACCCTGTTGGGCAGTAACAAAAGTGTGACAGTAACCCCTACTACATCAATGGATATTGCATTGTTAGTGGATGATGGCTGTTCAAAACCAATAAGAGATACTGCAAGGGTATACATTTCACCAGTAGTCTCAGATTCCATACTTGTAGAATCGGATACAATGGGTTGTCAACCCTATTCAACTATTTTTAAGTTCCCTACTACACTATCACAACCTATTAACCCTAAATTTTCATGGACATGGTATTTTAACGGCGCTTTATCTACAACAACACCTTCAATAGGTGGTCAAAATACCCATCCTGATATCCCTAAAGCATACAATACAGCTAATTTGTATGACGGAAAGGTTGAATTAGTAATGCCAGGAGGAAAAGTATGTAATTCTTATACCCGTACCATAGATGTATGGCCTCAGGCCATAGCAGGTTTCGACTATTCACCTAAATTAATTGATATCATAGAGCCGATAGTCACTTTTAGTAACCAATCTACTGGAGCAACAGATTACTATTGGGATTTTGGAGATGGCAAAGGTCTATCTCAAGATAAAGATCCAATCTATGTATATACTGATACTGGTTCTTATGATGTAGTGCTTATTGCTACCAATGTCAACGGCTGCGCAGATACCACTATTGCAAAACGACTAACTGTTCTGGATATTTTCAGAATATGGATTCCAAATGCATTCTCTCCAAATGCAGATGATTTCAATTCCTTGTGGATACCAAATGTCACTTCAATTGAAAAAATGGAATTTGAAATTTTCAATCGTTGGGGAGAAGAGGTATTCAAGAGCGATGGAAAACTTCAATGGAATGGTCAATATGGTAACCAGCCGAATGTACCGGTACCGGAAGGTATTTACTATTATCACATCAAGGTGCGAGACAATCGCAAGAAATGGCACTATTATAATGGTACGCTAACGCTTTTGAGATAAGACTTATACTATTTATCTAATATGGAAAGCCCCGACGTTTGCAGTCGGGGCTTTTTTATGATTTGGCATTTACCTTTATGATACCCTATTATATTAAATGTACTTACTTTGCGTTATAATAACAATCCATGAAATTTTATAAAATCATTCTTCTATCGCTAACATTCATCCTGAACTTTGAAATACAAGCTGAAACATTCAAAAAAAAGAAGAAAATACCCCAGACTCCTTTCAACTATGAGATGGAGCTAGCCAAAGTGGATTCTCTCATCAATGAATCTGACCAGCCTATAGCTGCACGCGATTTGTTGAATAATATTAAACAAAAGGCAGGGTCAGAAAAGCAAATAGGCTATTATATCCGTTGTATCCAATATGAATATGTGTTGAATAACAAGGTTGTTGAAGAAGACGATACCATCAACCGCAATTGGGAATTAATCAATTACGAAATTGCCGGCGGAACTAATGATATAAAGGCTTTTCTATGTATTGACGCTGCCTCATTACTTAAAAATGTTTATCAGAACAATAGATGGAATGATGAAAGGATTCCAAATGATAATAGCAGGAACCCTGATGATTGGCGTATTGAAAAGTTGAATGGTTTAATTAACCAATTTCTTGATGATGGTGTGAAATTTTCAGAAATAATAGAAAACAATCACGTTTATGAACCGCTTATTACCCATTTTAAAGACTATGATTTTCAACTGAGTGTTCAGCAGGTGCTTATGATAAGTGCTATTCAGATACTTTCTGATCTTAAAATTCCTTATGATGCCGACTACAAGAGCCCGAAAGCTGAGGATGCATTGGCGCCTTATAATGATTTCCAAGTCATAGAATTTAGGACTGTATCAGACCCTAAGAATGAATTTAAAAGGATTAAGCTTTATCAGCGTTTCCTCAATTCGATGAGCAAAGGCGCTACGAACGATAAATGGAATACCTTCATCTATTTTGATATAGAGCGACTAACTGATTTAAAAAGTCAATATACGAATCAGGAAGTGTCTTATGTCAAAGCACTTGAATATCTATTGAATGCCAATATTAATAACCCATACAGCAACCTGGCTGCTGAGGCACTGGCAGATTTTTATCGAACAAATGAACCCCTAAAAGCGATGCTTATTATTAATGTAGCCCTTAAAAGGCACCCCGATTTTATTAATAATGAGGCACTGTTAGCCTTGAAGCGAGACATTGAAAACCCTGTTCTCAGTTTTCAGACAGAAAAGTTGAACCAGCCTAAACAAAAACTTTTGGCCAAGGTGGATTATAGCAATTTAACTAGCGTCTATATCACGCCTTACAAAATTGATTATATGGATTACCTTGAAAAGACTGGTTACCGATACGGGAAAGAAAGTATAAGTACTTCCCAATACATGGATAGTATGGGGACATCCCTAAAAACTTATAATATTGCACTACCTGCTTATAACGACTACATAAGCCATAGCGCAGAAATTGCCTTGGATAGTTTACCAATGGGTACTTATATTATAGCAGTAAGCAATTCAATCGATCTAAAAGATACCAAAGCTAGGGCATCTTATGGGGTTGTTTCAATAACACCCTATACGGTTGTTGAAAATAAGGAAGAGATGTTCTTGCTAAATGCCCTAAATGGAATGCCATACCCTAATGAAAACTATACGATTTATGCTGATAGGTATTCAATGTTACAAGATAAAAGGTACGAAAAAATATATACTGGGAAAACGGACATTAAAGGTTGGATTGATCTTAATACCATCAAAAAAAGCGAACTTTATACAAATATAAACATTGAGATTGGACAGCATATTTTATATGATACCAAAAACTTTTATTTTAATCATTATAACAACCCTACACTTGAAGATAACACCACCTTTAAAACAATTACTGATAGAAGTATTTACAGGCCGGGACAAACCGTTTATTTTAAATGTATTGCGTACGATACTAAGAAGAAAATAACCTTAGCCAATGAGAAGTTTAAAGTTGAACTGCATGATAATAATGATGTTGTAAAGGGCGAGATGAGCTTAGTTACCAACGCATATGGGAGTGCCAATAGCAGCTTTGTTTTACCAAAAGGGGGTTTCAATACAGGCGATTTTAGTATTCATATTTCAAATTCTCATACCAATAGTTTTAGCTATTCTACAGGCATTAAAGTAGAGGAATACAAACGGCCGAAATATGCTGCTAAATTCTTGACACCTGAAAAGGCTTATAAGTTGAATGACAGTGTCAAAGTAACCGGTGAAGCAAAAGCTTATGCAGGTTATATGGTACAGGATGCAAAAGTGGACTATACAGTTACTAGGAGTTTACAGCAAAGATGGCCCTATTACTGGAAGCGCGGATTTAATCAAAGTAGCAGTGCTTTAACGATTTATAGCGGCAATACCTTCACCGATAAAGACGGTAAATTTTCTGTTTCTTTTATAGCATTACCCGATGAAAATATTGATCCCAAAACTAGCCCTTATTTTATTTATGAAATCATTGCCACTATTACCGATTTGAATGGTGAGGTAAAAACATGCCAATATGAGTTAATTATGGCTTATACCGATCGAAAACTAGGTATCTCAGCAGTTAAGGACAACCCTTTAGGCAAACCGCTTACCGTGAATTATTCCAGTACTAATTTGCAGGACAAACCGCTTCCATTTACTGGCACCATCACAATAGAAAAAATAACAGATAGCAAAATGGTGATGCGCGAAAGACTATGGGAAATGCCTGATACAGTTAACATTAGTGAAAAGGATTTTAACACCTGGTTCCCTGCCTATCAATACCCGAATAAAGAACCTCAGTTAAAAACCATTTTGACCCGCAATTTTAACAATGATAGCAAGACGAGTTTTATACTTTTGCCGACCGAATTAAAGGAGACAGGGCAGTATAGGGCTACTATGAGTGGCAAAGACAGTAGGGGCGAAATTCTAACCACTTCATGTGAGTTTAAAGTCACACCCCAAACAGCAGGAGCTTACAGTTTACCCGAGGCTATCAATATTCAATGTGTCAATGGTTATACTTTTGAACCCAAAAGTAAGGCAAAATTATTGATCAGCAGTGGTGCTAAAAATGCGAGAATATTTTTATCTGTTAAAAGTAACCGAGGCGTTATTCTTGAAAAAGAAATTTTGCTCAATCAGTCCTCACAATTGATTGAAATTGGCGTTAAACCTAGCGATAGAGGCAATATACAAGCCACTGCCTATGTAGTAAATGATTATAGGCTTTATACTGCCAGTTCAACCATTAATGTCCCTTTTTCCAATAAGGAACTAAGTCTTGCACTAAGTAGTTTTAGGGATGAAACAGAACCGGGTGCAAAGGAAAAATGGATAGTAAAACTAAAAGGCCCGGCATCAGAAAAAGCAGCGATGGAATCTGTTGCGGTGATGTACGACCAATCTTTAGATGAAATCTATAGCGCTTCAAACTGGCGTATGGATATCTTTGATTATTATTACAGCTATGCAACTGTAAGCAGTCGTTTTGAAAGAAGTTATTTTAATCTGATTGATAATGGTTGGACAGTATATCCTGCTATCCGCGAATTCAAAATTCCGCATTATTACAATTTATTACCAAATATTATATTAATGAAAACTGGTAGGAGAGGCTTTTCAAAATTTCAAGGATTGGCAAGTGGTGTAACTTATAAGTGGGGCTTTGGTGATGCTAATGAAAGTAATAGGTCTGTTATCAAAGGAGGTACATATACAATCAGTGATAATATAGGCTATAAAGATGAAGATGCTGATGGTGTAAAAGATTACAGAGAAAATGCCCCAATAACTCAGGAGGTAGCATCCGCACCTGTTATCCGCAAAAACTTTAACGAAACCGCCTTCTTCTACCCCAATTTATATGCCACCAAAAAGGGAGAAATTAGTCTGGAATTTACCATGCCAGAAGCACTTACCCAATGGAAAATGCGCATGATGGCGCATAGCACGACTATGCAAACCGGCTATCTTGAGCACATCATTACAACCTCAAAAAAGGTGATGGTGCAACCCAATGTACCGCGTTTTTTAAGACAAGGAGATGCCATTAGCATTGCCACAAAAATCATCAATACAACCAAAACAGATATTTCTTCTAAGGTTACTTTTACCTTAATAGATGAGGTAACAGGCTTACCGTTAAAATGGTTAGTAGATAATAATGACAAAGTGATTAAAGTGCCTGCCAATGGCAGTTCCGCTATTAGTTTTTCTCTTAAAATACCGGATTTTACAGGCGTAGTTACGCTTGCCATAACAGCCACTGCGGGCACTTTTTCTGATGGAGAACAGCACACCCTGCCAGTATTGAGCAACCGCACCATGATTACAGAAAGTATGCCCATTACTATCCGCAAACAAGGAGAACAAGTACTGGAATTCAGCAGTTTAAAAAATAATAAAAGCACTACGCTAACCCATGAAAAACTGAGTGTGGAAATGAGTAGCAATCCCGCGTGGTATGCCATACAAGCCTTGCCATACATGATGGAATTTCCGCATGAATGTGCAGAGCAGGTATTCACGAGATTATATGCCAATAGCATCGCCACCCATTTGGCCAATAGCCATCCGGCAATAAAGAAAGTGTATGCGGAATGGGAGCGACAGGCAGCTTCTGGCAGTGGATTACAAAGCAAATTGCTGCAAAATGAGGACCTCAAATACACTCTTATTGAAGAAACCCCTTGGCTTTATGAGGCCAAAAACGAAACAGAGCGTATGCGGAAACTTGGTGCATTGTTTAACAATGAAAAAATGAGGGAGGAAATGCAAACTGCTTTTGAAAAATTGAAACAAATGCAACTGGAGAATGGTGCCTTCGGCTGGTTCACAGGCATGGCGGGCAATACTTATATTACCCAAACCATTGTCATTGGTTTTGGAAAAATGCAGAAAATGGGTATAGATATTTCCACTTATCAAAATATGATAGATAAAGCGATTAGCTTCCTGGATGCTGAAGCCGCAAAGGATTACTACTATTATCACACCTTGAATAATTTTAAAAATTTCCACCCAAACAACCTCCAATACCTTTATTGCAAAAGTTATTTTCCTAAAATTGGTTTGCAAAGCAATGATAGCATAGTACAATATTTTATTACCAATGCCGAAAAAACATGGGTGGGCAATACACTGCTGAACAGGGCGCAATTGGCTACTGCGCTTAAAGTGCTGAAACCTGCATCAGATGTTCCAATGTTTATTTTAAAATCTTTCCGCGAAACTTCCATCAAAACAGATGAAATGGGCATGTATTGGCCAAAAAATAAGTCGGTAGGCTATTGGTACGATTCGCCTATTGAAACCCAGGCGGCCATTATAGAATTTTTCTCAAAATTTGAAAGTGAAAA
>JBBQIF010000069.1:0-10145 GCA_038324665.1 Bacteroidia bacterium | reverse complement strand
AACCCTATACTATCTCTTTCGTCATGTTTGAAATACACTGGTGGTTCTATCTTGTCATACACAGGTAGTAGTCTGAAATTAAATTCTAAACTGAAATAACCCATCTTGCCATTGTTGAAAGTATAAAAACTTTCACTGTCAAGATATGATGATGTGAAACTGTCAAGGGTTGGTTCGAGATACCATGCTTTCTTTTGCTCCTGGGCTGTGATATTAACCCATAAAAAAACGAAAAAACCAAGTAATAATATTTTTACAGATTTAGGCATTTACCTCAATTCCGCGTTAATACCTTTCAGTATTTCTGAACCCGGACAAAGCTCTTTTTTTGTTAAGGTATTCAAAGGTCTATCTGCAGTCTGAATTAAATTATGTAGGTCAACAGAATCAGGGTTCATGTATAAAAGACCGGTCAGTATTTCGTTTTTTATTCTGGCATTGTGTACTGCAGTCATGGCAGATAATCTATCTAGTGGATCCCACTCTTGAGATAATTTGTGCAATTGCAGATAAGAACCATCGTGCATTTTTACACGCTTGGTACTACCTTCGGCATAAGCGGTAGTAATCTCTGTCATTTCAGGTACAAAATCTATTGTTGATGTTGCTTCAACATGCTCGCGCACATAATCATAACTCTTAGTTGAACCAACATTATTATTAAAAGTAACACATGGTGAAATAACATTGATGAATGCAAAGCCCGGATGGTTCATAGCGGCTTTAATGAGTGGTACCAATTGCGTTTTATCACCAGAGAAACTTTGTGCAACAAAAGTTGCTCCCAACTCAATAGCAAGACTTGAAAGATCAATAGAATTAAATAAATTAACGTTACCAGATTTATTCTTAGAACCATGGTCGGCAGTGGCGGAATCCTGGCCTTTTGTTAAACCATAACAACCATTGTTCATAACGATATACACCATATTCAGGTTCCTGCGAATGACATGAACAAATTGGCCCATGCCAATAGATGCGGTATCCCCATCGCCAGAAACACCGAAATAAATCAAGTCGCGGTTGGCCATTGCAGCCCCGGTAGCCACCGAAGGCATACGGCCATGAACACTATTGAAACCATGTGAGTTGCTTAAAAAATAGGCTGGTGTCTTAGAAGAACAACCTATGCCGGAAAGCTTGGCTAATTTATGCGGCTCAATGCTCATTTCATAAGCTGCTTGTATAATGCCCGCACTGATAGAATCATGCCCGCAGCCGGCACACAATGTGGAAAGTGAACCTTCGTAATAATCGATGGAATAACCCAGTTTGTTTTTGGGTAATTCAGGGTGGCGGAATTTAGGACGTATATAAGTCATGCCTTTACTTAGTTTTTAGGAAGTGATAAATGGGAAGAGATTTGTTGGATGATATGATCTGCCGTAATAGGCATACCATCATAATTTAAAACAGAGATTAATTTTTCAGGATGTGCGCCCATTTCTATCATCAATAAACTCCTCATCTGCGCATCTCTGTTTTGTTCAATTACAAATACCCTGTCATGCGAATGGATGAAATCTTCTACTGTTTTATTAAATGGGAAAGCTTTGATACGGATGGCATCAAAAACGATATTTTCACTTTGAAAAATAGCCATAGCTTCTTCAGTTGAATATTGTGAAGTGCCAAAAAACAGCAACCCATTTTTCGATTGGTTTTTTTCCTGGTACAGTTCAGGTGGGTTCACATAATCTTTGGCAGTATTCCATTTCTTAATCAGTCGGTCCATGTTTTTCTCGTAAGCCCCGCCGTGTTCCGTATATACTGCATACTCATCGCGCGAGGTGCCGCGGGTAAAGAACGAGCCTTTGCTTGGATGTGTGGCAGGGTATGTTCGGTAAGTGATCCCGTCTCCATCCACATCTAGATAGCGCCCGAATTTTTCAATTTTATCCAATGCCGCAGCATCTAAAACTTTTCCCCTTTTATATTCTTTGGCATCATCCCATTCAAATGGTTTGGAGATATGGTCGTTCATGCCAAGGTCAAGGTCGGTCATTAAAATTACAGGGGTCTGCAATTGTTCTGAAAGATCAAAGGCATCGGAAGTCATTTCAAAACATTCTTTAGGTGTAGAAGGAAAAAGTAGCACATGTTTGGTATCGCCATGCGATGCATAAGCAGCTTCCATTATATCTGATTGTTGCGTGCGTGTGGGCATTCCTGTGGAAGGACCTGTCCTTTGAACATCGATTAAAACAGTTGGTATTTCAGCAAAATAAGCGAGACCTAAAAATTCATTCATAAGCGAAACGCCTGGGCCACTTGTCGCAGTAAATGAACGCGCTCCATTCCAGTTAGCACCAATCACCATGCCGATAGCAGCCAATTCATCTTCAGCCTGGATTATGGCCACATTTCTTTTACCTGTAACAGGATCTGTTCTGTATTGATCTGAATAATTCATGAAGGCTTCAACTACGGAAGTAGAAGGTGTAATTGGATACCATGCAGCCACTGTAGCTCCTGCATAAACAGCACCCAAACCACATGCGGAATTGCCGTCTATCAAAATAGAATCTCCTAAAAGATCCCTTCTTTCTACACGGATATCCAAAGGGTATTTAAAATTTTCATGAATATAATCAACGCCCATTTTCAATGCTTTTATATTGGGGGCAATCAATTTTTCCTTGCCTGCAAACTGCTCGGCCAATAAACTTTCAAACACCGTAAAGTCAATATCAAATAAAGCGGCCAATGCGCCAACGTAAATAATGTTTTTGAACAATTGTCTCTGTCTAGCATCTGTATAAGCATTGTTGCACATTTCCATTAAAGGCATACCAATATAGTTCACGTCTTCCCTTATATAATCTGAGTGCAATTTTTTAGAACTGTCGTATAAAAAGTAGCCGCCAGATTTCACACTCGCAACATCTGCCAGCATACTTTGAGGGTTCACAGCCACCATCATATCGATGCCTTCCCTGCGACCTAGGTAACCTTTTTCACTAATACGCACTTCGTACCAAGTGGGTAATCCTTGAATGTTGGAGGGAAAAATATTCTTAGGTGTAACAGGAATTCCCATCCTGAAAATGGATTTACAAAAAAGGTAATTGGCACTCGCAGAGCCGGTTCCATTTACATTGGCGAACCGAACTACAAAATCGTTAATTTTATTTTCTTTCAAAGACATCCTGTATGGGCTTTTGTTACGTTATAGAAAAATTTCTGCATGTCCCACGCTGCTGTTGGGCACCGTTCGGCACATAGGCCACAGTGCAGGCAAACATCCTCGTCTTTTACCATGACACGTTTGGTTTTTAATTCACCGGAAACATATAAATCCTGTGTTAAATTATGGGCAGGCATTTTAAGCATTTCCCTTAAATCGGGTTCCGGAGCATTTTCTGTGAAAGTAATACATGCTGTAGGGCAGATATCAACACATGCATCACATTCAATGCATTTATCTTCGGTGAATACTGTTTGAGCATCACAATTCAGGCAGCGTTGCGCTTCTTTAAAGCCTTCTATCTGTGTAAAACCAAGTTCTACTTCCTTTTTACGGTTCGTTAGGGTCAATTTCTTATCTGCTTGGGCTACAATATAGCGCACATCCGTCACCACTTCGCTTTCATAAGCCCATTCGTGCAAACCCATTTTCTGACTCACCAGGTTGACATAAGGTGAAGGACGCTTTGTTAATTCTTCTTCCCTGCACATCAAGTCAATAGAAATCGCAGCCTGATGGCCATGGGCAACGGCCGTAATAACATTCTTTGGTCCCCAGGCGGAATCACCACCAAAAAATACTTTTTTATGTGTTGACACAAATGTTTTTTCGTCAACCACTGGCATGTTCCATTTATCAAATTCAAGTCCCAAATCGCGCTCTATCCAAGGGAAACTATTTTCCTGTCCGATAGCTACTAGCACATCATCTGCTTCTATCATCACATCAGGTTCGCCTGTTGGCACTAGTTTTCTTTTGCCATTTTCCATAACAGCACTTACTTTTTCGAAGGTCATGCCTTTTAAAACGCCATTCTCAACGATAAAAGATTTTGGTACATGGTTATCAATAATCGGTATATCTTCATGTTGTGCATCTTCTTTTTCCCATGGCGAAGCTTTCATTTCTGCGAAAGGACTTCTTACGACCACTTTCACTTCTTCCCCACCCAATCTTCTGGCCGTACGACAACAGTCCATAGCAGTATTACCACCACCCAACACGATTACTTTTCTTCCAATTTTAGCAGTGTGTTCGAAGGCAACACTTGCTAGCCAGTTAATGCCAATATGAATATTATTTGCGCCTTCAGTACGTCCTGGAATTTCAAGGTCGCGGCCCTTAGGTGCACCCGTACCTACAAAAACGGCGTCATACTCCTTGTCTAATACTTCTTTTAAGCTGCCAATATACTTGTTGAAATGGGTATGTACACCCATGTCGAGTATGTAATTCACTTCTTCGTTTAAAACAGTTTCAGGTAAACGGAAAGAAGGTATTTGGCTGCGCATGAAACCGCCGCCCATTTTTTGTTCATCATACACATGGAGTTCGTATCCCAAAGGTGCTAAATCTCTTGCCACTGTTAAGGCGGCAGGACCGGCACCTATCAATGCAATTTTTTTGCCGTTTGGTTTAAAGGGGCCTTGTGGCATCAGATGCTTTACCTCGCCTTTATTATCAGCAGCTACACGTTTTAAGCGACAAATGGCAACAGGTTCTTCTTCCACCCTTCCTCTACGGCAGGCAGGTTCACAGGGTCTATCGCATGTACGGCCAAGTACACCAGGAAACACATTAGAATCCCAGTTAACCATGTAGGCTTCGGCATATTTTTCCTGAGCGATTAACCTAATGTATTCCGGTACAGGCGTATGTGCTGGGCAGGCATATTGGCAATCCACCACCTTGTGAAAGTATTCAGGGTCTTTTATATTGGTTGGTTCCATGACTTAATTCAATAACAATTTTGTAAAAATAGCATATTTTAATATACAAAGGAATTTTTATGAAAAAATTTTAACAGAAAGAAGGAGGATGTTGAAACCTGTTGAGCGTTTTTAAATTCCGTCTTTTATCAGATTTACTATTAATTTTATCATTATGCCTTTATCATTTGGGCTACTATGAGCTACCAATAAGGCCAATGCAACCAAAGCGTTGTCATTTATTTTAAGGTCACCGTTTTTTTTGAGTTGGTGTTTGTTTTTTTGCAGAAACCAAACGAACATAAAGGCGCCAATTCGTTTATTGCCATCTGAAAAGGGATGGTTCTTAATAATAAAATAGAGTAAATGGGCAGCTTGATCTTCAATACTTTTGTATAAATATTCACCCTCAAAACTTTGCACTATATTTCCCAGGATCCCTTTAAAACTTTCATCCTTTTGGTTGCCAAAAAGGTTAGATGTTTCTTTTTTCTCAAGAAGTATCTTCTTTAATTTATTTATTCCATCAATTGCCTAGATGTATTCTATTTTATATAGAATATTTTCATTAAGTGCCTCATCAATGAACCGATCACCATCAAATTGATTAAGCAGGATAAAACTTTGGGTATAATTGGTAATAATGTCTAGAAGGCCCTTTGCTTCATTTAGTTTAAGTTCACCAGATTTGCCCGATTTTTCAACAACTTTGACTATTTTTTGTAACTGGTCAAGTCTTTTTTGATTGATTGAGTAGCCATGAACCAAATATTCTTTTAACCTTTGGGTTGCCCAAATCCTAAATTGTGTTCCACGTATTGAGGATACCCTGTAACCAACTGATAATATGACATCAAGGTTGTAATATCTTACATTTCGTTTTACATTTCGTTTTCCTTCCAATTGAACTACCGAGAAAAGCTCGGTTGTTCAGATATCGGATAGTTCGTTTTCTGAAAAAATATTTTTTATATGGAGCCCTATGGTGTCAGAATCCCTTTCAAACATTTCTGCCATTTGCTTTTGCGAAAGCCATAAGGTTTCCTTTTCAAACCTTACATGAATTTCGATTCCACCCGATTTATTATCGTAAATTAATATTTCGCCTTTGTTTTCCATTTAGTACAAATTCAGATTATCCATCTTTTTTGTAAAAATAGCATATTTTGATATACAAAGGAATTTTTATGATTTTTTTTTTGAAAGTGGAGGATGAGAAAACAGGAGCCACAGATTCACAGATTATTGGTAATTATGAATTAAAACAGATTATTTAACCTAAGGTTTAATGATTTGGATCTGTGTTAATTTGTGCTCTTCCAATTAAAATCTGTGAATCTGGGGCTTATTAACCAGAAATTATTAATTACTGAACAGCATTAATTCTTCTTTATCATCTGGAAAAGAAAATGGCTTTATAAATTGCAACCCTATTTTTTCTAGGAGTTTGATTGAACTTATATTGTGAGGAATTGTAATGGCCATTATTTTGGAAAGTTTCAATTCATTTTTTGCAAATAATAAAGTGGCGTTTGCTATTTCAAAGGCATAACCTTTGCCGGTAAATTCTGGCAGGAAAGCAAAACCGATATCAGGATGTTCCATGTTGTCGCGTTTAATAATGCCGCACATACCAATAGGAATTTTGCTCTCCTTTAACTCCACAAGTGACAAACCATAGCCATTCACGCTATAACTTTTTATAGGGCCATTTTCAAGGTATTGTTTGGCCTGTTCTTCGGTCTTAATATTCCTATCCCCTATGAATTCTATCCAGCCGGGGCTGTTCAAGAGCTCTATGATGAATAGTGTGTCATCGGTTGTAAATTCCCTGAGGTTTAATCTTTCTGTTTCTAAAATGTTTTGCACTTAAATTTAGCTATAATAATTGAATGCAAAAGTATTAAATTTTTGATCAAAGTGTCGTTATTTCTAATGTATTAAGCAGCGGTTATAGCACATGCCATTCCTGAATAGGGGCGGTGTAATATCCTTCCCATTCTTGATCATCACTGCTCTTGTCCAGTTGCCATCTCCATAAAAAGTTGTTTTGAAAGTGATGTCATCACCAGATTGACCGGAGCCAGCAAGATACCATGAAACCCTCATTTTTGCTTTCTTATTCCCCCACTTACTAAATTTTCCAACAACAATTATTGTTTGATCGTCAAATCCTTTAGGCCGTGATTTGGATATTAATTCCCCTGTATTGGTATTGAAGGTATATGTGTAAAATTCATAGGTTGAGAAACTAAAGCTGTTTTTTGAAAAATCTACGGAGGGAATCTCAACGAAATAACTCCAGTGCGATGCAGAACAGCTGATATTACCTGTATCCTCTAATATTTCTGTTACTTTGTATTTCTTTGCCGGGCTACCTTTGTATAAAAACCACAAGGCATTCCTGTAGCTTACAGAATTGAGTGGAAATATAGATGGACAATCGTCTGCGATAATAATAGAATTGCCATCATCAGAAATAAAGACGCTCGCGCCCGGAATGCCGCTTTGGCTCATGTCTGAAAGGACATTGTAATCTATTATATAAATATTTTTACCGGTTCTATTCTTTAACACCCAAACAGAGTCAAAAGTGAGTATAAATGAGGTATCCCTGTTGGGGAATTCTGTTTTGTAGCGATAGTCATCGGCCTTCAATGAATTGAATGACAAGGCAAAAATGAATATGAGAAACTTTAATTTCATTTAGGGTATTAACGATAATTTCGAATTTTTATTATTGTTTTCACTAAAAGTGTGATTAATCGCGTCTCTACCTTAGATTTTCAGTAAATGGCCAGTGACCTGGTTATTTCATCAAGCTATTCGCATCAATATAATCAAAAATAGCCTTCAACTCTTCCCTCGAAAGATTTTCAAATGTATTCATTGCAGCTTTGCTATAATCTGCATAATGATGATTAACAGGATTTTGTAAAAGCAGGAAATTTTAATGTACTAATTAGTTTTTAACAAAAAATCCCCTAAAAATATTTCAGGGGATTTTTTTATTTATTATTTAACTCTTATTGCTTAATCAGCTTCAGTATACCACTACTATTAGCAGAAGTAACTTTAACAAAATAAATGCCGGCGGGTTGATTTGATAAATCTATTTTAAAATCATTGCTCATGGGCTGAGTATTTTCTATAACTTGCCCCAATAGATTGGTCACTTGTATTGTACTAATCTGTACTTTTGATGTGATGGTGAAAATACCGGAACCAGGATTAGGAACTGCCAGCAGCGTGTTATTCAACTCAGTTGAATGCAGGCCAAGTACATTGAAACTTCGGCTGTTACAAGCCTTACAACCTGCATTAGAAGTTACGCATAATTTTATTACGAAGGTACCTCCAAGGCTATATTGATGGTTAGGGTTCTTAACTGTCGAAGAATCGCTGCCATCTCCAAAATCCCAGAGCCATCCGCTAATTGTGCCGGAAGGAATGGTGGAAATATCAGTAAAATCGTACGTTTTTTCAGCGACTTTTGTTGTACTGAAATCAGCGACAGGCAATGCGTTTATGGTAACATTTTTAGAAATGGTGTCTGGGCAGTTTGCAGCATTTTTAACAATCAGTTTAACAAGGAAAGTATTAACTGTTGCGTAAACATGGGTAGGATTTGCCTGTGTTATGGTGCCGGCATCGCCAAAGTTCCACGAATAAGTAAGCGCATTTACGCTTAAGTCCTTGAAGACTGTGGCACTACCTTTACATGTTCCTCCTGTGACACTAAAATCGGCTTTCGGAAGCGGTGAAACCGTAATGCCGTATGTTGTAGAATCCTTGCAAGTAGACGCATTGGTTTCTATCACTTTAAGGCTACCTGCTCCCGGTGTGGTCCAATGCACATTAATTGCATTAGTGTTTTGTCCTGTCAATATTTGTCCTCCTGAAATACTCCATTTATAAGTGTTGCCTGAATTGAATACAGTACTATAATTTGTACTGCCTTTGTCGCACATTGCGTTTAATCCTGTAATGAGGGGAGTTGGAAGCGGTGACACTGTAATATTCACTGTATCACTTGATTTGCACCCTGTTGAAACAATTGTTTTTTGAAGGTAATAGGAAGTGGATGTTAAAGGGGAGGCTGTAGGGTTGGCAATAGCAGAACTAAAGCCTGAAGGCTTGCTTATCCATGAATAGGTAAATCCACTTTGAGGAGCTTTGCCTATTTGTGCTGTTTGTCCAAAACAGATTGTCTTGTCTGCACCGGCATCTGCAACGGGTTTACTATTAATACTTACGTCAAGCGTATCTCTTTTTGAACAGTTAAATGCATTGGTAACCTCAAGTATGTAAGCTGTTTTTACTTTCGGCTTCACATAAATCATTGATGTAGTTCCAATCATAACGCTTGCAGGGTTAATCCACTTATAAGTGAAATTAGGGTTATTAGCTGGCCCAATCTGAATTGAATCACCGAGACATATACTTACATCCGGTCCTGCGCTAACATTGGGGATAGAAATTAGTGAACGGATAACGATAATAGAATCATTGAATAGTATGCCATCTGTTTGCCCGTTCGGGAGACTGCTTTTGAATATGTATTTAGGATTTAATGAACCCGTAAAATTATAGCTCCCCAATGATACAGTATCTCTGTAGCCGCTTGCTAATTTACCAGTCCAGTTAAAGGGCGTTTGCGCATTGCCATTAACCGACCAGTATATAGTTGCTGACCTTAAGGTATCGCCCCCATAATTTTTAATAGCGGCAGATACTGCCAATGTGCCAATGCATGTTCCAGTTGTAGGTTTTATTAATGCTACCATACCGGCATCATTTGCAGTCAATTTGAACTCATCAGCCCCAATGTCAGGATTAGTTCCATTTCTCAATTCACCATCCATGTCCAAGGTAATTCCGGGTATTGGAACCCCGGCTCCTTTGAATAAAGGATTTTTAATATGCAAGTCGGATAAAGAGGTAAAAAAAGGATCATTAGAGAGGGATTTTACATCCATAGATGTGCCGCTAACCATACCGGCAAGGGTAGTATAAAAATTACCCCAGTAAGCAAATTGGATGCCTTTGCCGTAGAAATTATTGTTATCACTAGAACTTATATGTGCGGTTTTAGAAATATGGACTACTTCGCCTTCTTCCATCACAATATTGTTGTTTTTTAGTAAGTTATTTGCGGCTCCTCTTGTAGTAGAATAAATGCCAGCATTAGATGTTGCATTGCCTTTGAAATAGATGCTGTTGAATACCACATTCTGGTAATAGGTACT
>JBBQIF010000068.1:0-10161 GCA_038324665.1 Bacteroidia bacterium | reverse complement strand
ACTACAATGACCTTTTTAAAAAGCTGTAAATGAAAATCAATAAGTTACAAACCAACAATCACAAAAATTACCCATTTTTCTCCCTCTATCACCCTTTTATGACAATACGGTGACAATTAGCCTGCAATGTGGGTTAATGGGGATTCTGGATGCAAACAACTTCATAAAGTTTTTCAACTTATCGCACCCAAAGTAGTTGAATGTTTTTCAATTAAAATAACTTCAATCACAATAAAATAGTAATTTATATAATTGAAAATCAATATTATATAAAATATTACACAAAAACCTTAATTTAATACATCATGAAAACCTAAATTTGACACATCAACTAAACCTAAATTAAGTACGGCATCAAAACCTAAGTTTAAAACAGATCTAAAAACAGCTTTCCATCAATGGCCACTCCGAATGAAAAATTAGCAAAATCTCTTACAGTCTTAGAAGGATTGCAAGACAAGGGAATAACTGCCATTAAGTCTAACGAGTTATTGCGCGTGCATAGAGAACGCCTATCCAAAAATAATTTCATCAAGGAAATTGTCAAGGGTTGGTATATTTTGGTGCCTGATTATGAAATTGCCGGTGATAGTACTTCATGGTATGCCTCATATTGGCATTTTTGCAAGAGATATTTGGAAGACAGGTACGGCAAAGCGTATTATTTATCACCCGAACAATCTTTGCTTTTACATGCAGGCAATTGGACGGTACCGACACAACTGATTGTAAGGTCAGCGGAAGGCAGTAATTCACTAACACCATTACCCTTCGCTACATCATTGTTCAGTTCTAAATTGTCATTACCTAAAAGTGCAAGCGTAGCCGAAATGGATGGTATTGTATTGATGGACTTGCCATCTTCCCTTATTCACTCTTCAGGAACCATGTTTGTTTCTAATCCTACTGATATGCGCACGGCACTTTCTTTGATTCGTGATTCATCGGAAGTTTTAAGATTGCTGCTTAATGGCGGACATAGTACAATAGCAGGAAGATTAACCGGAGCCTTCCGTAACATTGGGTACAATAAAATTGGAGACGAAATAAGAAAAGCAATGGAAGCAGCAGGTTATGAACTAAGGGAAAGAGATCCATTCAATGCATCAACAAGCATTCAACTTTCATCAAAAGAAAAATCACCTTATACAAACAGAATCCGATTAATGTGGGAGAACATGCGGAAAATAGTGATTGAACATTTTCCAAAAGCACCAGGCATTCCGAAAAATATTGACCACTATTTGAATCAGATGGAGGAAATATATGCGACTGATGCATACCATTCGTTATCAATTGAAAAATACAGGGTAACGCCTGAGCTGATAGAACGTGTAAAAAGTGGCCAATGGGATGCTTTGGAAAATAATGAAGATAAAAGGCAAAAGGACACCATGGCTGCGCGAGGTTATTGGCAATCGAGAGAAAAAGTAAAAGAGAGTATTCTGAAAATACTGAATGGCGAAAATGCAGGGAAGGTTGCCGACATTGATCACGGGGACTGGTACAGGGAATTGTTCGCACCCAGTGTTGCAACAGGCATATTAAAAGCCTCTGACCTGGCAGGATACAGAAATAATCTGGTTTATATAGGTGGTTCTAAACATGTCCCGATAAATACAGATGCCTTAAGAGATGTTATGCCACTGTTGTTTGAATTATTGCAAAATGAAAAGGAAGCTTCGGTTAGAGCGGTGCTTGGACATTTCGTGTTTGTATTTATTCATCCCTATGTGGATGGCAATGGTCGAATGGGTCGTTTTCTATTGAACGCAATGCTTGCTTCAGGCGGCTATCCCTGGACTGTCATCCCTGTACAAGAGCGTAAAGCCTACATGGAAGCTTTAGAGCAGGCAAGTGTGCGTCAGAATATTGAACCCTTTACCAAATTTATTGCTTCGCTTGTAAGCGAGAGCATCAATGGAACGCCAGTGGCTGCTGTGAATACTAAACTGGATATTCCACCCTATCAATTTTATAAAACTACCACAGAGACAAAATTAGCAACCTTGTCAATACCCTTGGATGGCAAATTTAATGCCCTGCGCCTTTTTAATGTCAATTTATTGCCTACTGAAGCAAAACAAGTACTTTCTTTGGAAGTTATTATTGACAAGGGTTCAGAAAGAGTATCGCGCCATTTTAATTTAGCTACATTATTCAGTAATCCAAATTTACCAAACCATCTTTTTTTTATTGATAGTAAAAATAAGCATATTGATATCTTACTTCCTAAAGGAAGAAAAAATATGACCTTTAAGGTAAATATTTTGACTTCTATTGATAGATTTGACTTGCAATTGGCTTGCGAGTATGTGAAAATATAAATAGTTTAATATGACAAATAAGGTCGTAAGAAAAGCTGTACGATCATATTTGGACATGAATATTCTGCATGGCAGGACGCGAACCTGTGTCCGCTTTTGGCGAATATGAACCAACTAGGCTAAAATCGTAAAGATCCCGAACTTTCATTCATTTTATTTAAAGCACTACCATGCAAATTTATAGTAGTATTCGGAAAAGGCGAAATTCCTACTGCAAGCTGATATGAATGAATATTTACTACATAAAATTAGCTCAAAAAGGGAGATCGACTACATGGTTCGATTCAGGTTGCTACTGGCTGGAATATTTCGTCAAAAAACTGAACCGAATTTACCTCAACACCGTCACAATATTCTTATAAACGAATATTTTCCCTTTGTAATCATGCACCTTGTAAACAACCGTATAACAACCAGTCGGCACATACTCGCCTTCATATTTGCCATCCCATGGTTGGCTATCCATTGTATTGTAGATTAATTCTCCCCAACGGTTGTAAATGGCCATCTCAAATTTGGCAATTCCTATACCGTCCGGTTTTAATGTTTCATTCAGGAAATCGTCATTCGGTGAGAAGGCATTAGGTAAATAAAAAGTAAGCGTAAAATGAACCACTATATCTTTACTGCTAGAGTCAATACAACCAAAATTATTGTACGTCCACTGTTGTACTTTGAACACACCGCTGTCGGGGTAATTGTATTTAAATACTTTGCCGGATTTATATTTGCCGTCACCCATATTGTAGATCATTGAATCGGCACCGGTACTCAAATCTGTGAATTCTATCACAGGATTTGTGATCAGCACTTCATTGGGATTGGTACTAAACTTTGAAACAGGAACAGGGTAAATTCTTGCATAACCTACCGTATCGTAAACACAATTATAGCTGGTAGTAATTTCGAGATTTACTTTGTATAAACCATATTGTGCGTATAGATGAAGCGGATTGCCGATATTATCTCTTTGACCGTCACCAAAATCCCAATTGTAATCAGTGATGGTGGCATTGGGTACTTTGCATTCATCTGTAAATTGTGTGGGTATGCCCAAACAAAGACTGTCGTTTGAAAACTGAACAACTACTGGCGGATAGCTATTAATGATTTGCATTGTAGAATCTACGCAACCAAAATCACTGATGCCTGTAAGTTTAACATTATAAGCACCAGCCTTTGGAAAAACATGTTTAACAATAGTTGTATTGGCAAAACTGCCATCATCGAAATTCCATAACAGCGAATCTATCGTGCCCGAAAGAATGCTGTTGTTCGACTGGAAATCAAACTGGTTGTCTTTACACTTATTGGTGTTGGCAATGGCAAGAACTGGTAGGGGGTAAGTTACCTGATTAGCAAAAGTATCATAAGTGCAACCTTCGGTACTGGTAACTTTTAAAATAACTTTGGTAGTGCCGGGTGTAGGATAGATGAACTTTGGGTTTTGAAATACAGATGAATCTTTATTACTTAAAATCCATTTCCACGATTTTGCTTTTGTATTGATGCCGCTCGATAAATCATTAAAATAAGTGATTGCTCCCAGGCAATTATTGTTGAGTTGTATCAGTGGCTTTAAGCGAGGGTGGACCATTGCATAGCCATCTGTAGAATCCTTGCAGCCCTTATCGGAAAGCACAGTGTAATGTAAAGAGAAGGTGTCGCCTTTTGAAAACCGGCGACTAAAGTTGACATTGGCGGAAGTATAGCCATCGCTTAATTTCCAATTTCTTGATGCCAATGCGCCTTTGGCAATTGTACTTTTTTCAATAAAAAAATTCATGTTGCCTTCGCAAACAGTATCGGTTAAAATCCGTGCTTTAGGTAAAGGATAAACGGTAGTATTCTTGGTAATGAAATCCTTACACCCGAAGGCTGTTTTAGTCTCTAAAGAAATGGTCCAAATAGTATCCTTGTTATAAAAATAGGTTGGATTGATGGCTGCGCTGTTTTGGTTGTTATCTAAATACCATAAATAGTCGGTGATAGAATCTTTTGTTATAGTAGAAGTATTGGTAAATCTTGAGCTATCACCAAAGCAAACATTTTTAACATTGAAACCTGCCGTAGGTAAATGATTAACAATGATCTTTTTTGCAATGGAATCTGTGCATTTCGAATCGCTTGTAATTTTAAGAGAAGTGTTGAAAGTGTCAGCAGTTAAATAATGGTGCCTAGTATGTTGCTTAGAGTCTGTACTGTTGTCGCCGAACCGCCATATATATTGGGTGATAATACCTGTTATTACTGTCGAAGTGTTGGTGAAATTGGCAGTATCGTATTGGCAAATATTTTTAAAAGTAAAATCCGCTTTAGGGATAGGTTTTACAATGACTGTTTTAGTAATGGTATCCTTGCATTTATAAGGGCTTTCAGAAATTAAGCTTACATTGGTTTTTAATGTTGACGGCACATTCACCTGCCAGGTTTTGGAGTTTAATGTATCAAAGGAGCCATTGATCCATCGGTTGAATTTGATGGAGTCCTGCGTTATATAACTTGAATCAGTAAGCAGCACAGCAGTACCATAGCAACCAGTGTTAAAAGTAAAATTGGATTTGGGATAAGGCTTCGTGGTAATCAGCATTGAATCGCTGGCTTTACAGTTAAATGAATCTGAAATTTTAATAATGTATCGCGTGGTTTTAACAGTCGTACTTATGGTCTGTGGTTTTGTGCTATCGCTTACTTGCTTAGATGGATACCACAAGGATTTTATAATGCCGGTACCATTGCTGGCCGAAGACTTTAAGGTTACTTTTTGTCCTTTACAAATGATGGTATCGCCTTGTCTTAGTTTTATTTTAGGTAACTGGTAAATAGTTGCCAATACTGTATCTCTTGTTATACAGGTTAAACGTTTGGTGGTTAAAATATATTTGCGCGTCTCTTTTTTATTGCCTGTATTTTCATAAATGATAGAAGGCTGGGCAAGCGTGTCATTATTTAAATCATTGGAAGGTTGCCATGCATAACTAAAGCCATTAACCTTGGTTAATCCTAAAGTATTTTTATCGCGACTGCAATATGAAATATCAGCACCTGCATTTACTAATGGTGGAACAGGTAATCTATATTGTCCAAAACTGCATGAACAGGATGAACTATCAATTGCCATAAATAAAGCACAGGAGTATCCTGCTTTGATGGTAATAGAAGTATTAATGATAGTGGATGAACCTTTATTGAATTTTGAATTGAGGTTGATGGTTTTAATGGCAAGATCATTATTGTCTATCGTTCCGGAATTATTTTTATCGTAATAGAAAACAAGCTTGGTAGTTTTAGAGGAAATAATATTCTGACCGGGATTGGCTATAACAAAACTAATATTCAATGTTTCGGAATCTGCAGTAATGCTTTGTATATTGGTTTTAAGTTTCGAAATTGTCAAATCACCTTTCACAACAGGTATTTTTAAAAGCATATTTCCAGTGACGACATTAATCTTGCATTTAGAATTATCAGCGACACAAATCACTTCCTGTTTTACGGCAGCCTGGCTGTATAGATCTGTTGCACCGCAAGCTATCAATTTATTGTCGGCACTAAAACCCATTTCAAATTCCATACTATCCCCAGGGAAAATACCTGATGGCAAACTGAATTCAACTTCCGTTGCACCATTGATGTCGCGCGTCTTGGTGAGGCTATTGTCAGGTGCATTGTTCGTAGCTTTAAATAAGGTGGAGTCATATATTAGTCCGCTCGGCAAAATGGCTTGGTATTTATCTTCAATGCCGGTTTTGCTCGGCCCAAGGTTGATGATTTTTATCTTTACCTTACTTGACTTTTCACATGGGAAAATAGTATCCGCATTTACTTTTAACAAGGAATAATAGGGTTTCGTAACACCTGTAATATTGAGTGGATTGCTTATGGCCGGGAAAACGAGCACTTTGTCACCACATTTAATATTGGCAACAGCACTTGCCCTTATATAATTGCCAGAGGAATAATCACAATCCGTTTTTACATAAAATTTAATCAGTATTTTATTCCTGGTGGTATCCGTTATCCCCCTATATCCTTGCGCAAGTGAAGACTGGAGTTTTGATAAATCCCATTCGTAGGTGGTGCCACTTACCAATTGGGGTAGTGGTAATTTAAGCCAAGAAGATTTCAAAGGGTGTTTGATATAACTTTTACCACTTACTACCAGCATACCGACAGGTAATGTCAGTTGTGCTTTTGTGTTGTAAGCATTAGTGGCGCCAATATTTTCAAGCAGGTAATAATAAGGTGATTGGGCGCATAAGTCTGCGGTGGTAATGGAATCTGATAGACTTACCTGAAATTGGGTATTCTGAGGCTCAAGGTAAAGCACTGTTTTCTCTGGACTGCAGGTATAGGAAGCAAAATCTTTAGGATAGTCGATGCAGTTCCAACCGGAGTAAAGGATAACGCTGTCTTTCTTACAGGAATTATAAATGGCTTTTACTTTAAATCGCCTGGTGACGTTAAATGGTACAACGCCTGCCTTATAAATATCATTCACTTTCTTTAAAGAGGTATCCGCCACGGCATCTCTAATATCCACTACTTTTATAGAACCAGTGTTATCTGGAGAAAACCAGCAATTAACAGTAGAGAAACTTGTGGAGGAGTTGGTATAGATAATATCCCATTCGGCAGTATCTTTAGATGCATAATTAACAGGGATAGCAGGCTTTACTGAAAAGACAGGTTTGTTAAAAGTGATCTGGTCATGTCCATAATAAGCAGAATTAATGGTGTCATAACCTCCCTTTAAACTGCCTTTTTTCTCAAATACAAAATCGTACTTGATTGGTATTTTAACCCCAGGCGGAAGTTCACAACTGGGCTGTATGGTTGCATAGAAATATCCTTGGAAGGCATCATCACTCAATTCAAATTTACCATTAGCGGAATCTTTGTAATATTTAGAGGTTTCAAAAGTATATTTACCGTTTTTATAAACCGCCTTTATACTATCCTTCGTTTGTAAAACATACTGGTTAGATCCCGATGTTCGGTATTGTCCCAAAAGTGTCTTAATCAATTTAAAGCCGGGCGGTAAGTCAATGATAATCTCTTTCAGTCTTGCAAAACTTCTATACTCAAATGGAAAATAATTATTTCCCGCATAAGCAGAATTGGCCCCTATTCCAAGATAAAAACTCTGTGAAATATCCATATTGCCGCAACTATTCACTGAGTAATTATCAGGACCATAATTCAAATACTGATAACCAGTCAATATTATTTGACCGGAAAAAGTATCACATTGGAATTTGTTTTTAGTTTGAGTGGGATTAGAAATATCACTTGTATAAAATGAATTGTTGAATTGTGTGGTGTAAGAAGTAAGTCCTATATTGTTTGTGAGTTTATAATAGACAAACAATCTTACACTGTCAGATTTCTTGTAATTGAAAGCGGAACTTACGCAAGCTGATAATGAATCGACGCTTAAGTAAAATTTGAAGGTGGCATTTGCGCCACTAGTGGTTTTTTTATTTTTAATGCTATTACAGGAAAATAATTTTTTTGTACCGCCCCGATAAACCACAAGATCGGCACCGGCAACATCCATAAAGTTGCCATAGTATATAAAACTCTCAACATATAAATAATCCCAACCTACTGCGATTCCTTTTGGCTTTAATACTTTTCCAATATATGTGGCAGTGATGGTATCACCTACCATAGCTCTTTCTTCCCTTATTTTTAAGAGATCAATTGTACCTGTGGCATCTGGTAAGCCATTGTTGTCATTGTCCGGAGCTCCGTATGAAGTTCTTTGCACATTAAAATCCACAAACTGCAAACCTTGTGCACATGTGCTAACACAATGAATTTTAATAGCCATATTGTAACAATATAGATTGATCCATTCCAAAGGATTACACGATTTACTGGTGATGTATCGGATAAAAAGTTGCACCAACTGGTTGCCGTTGGCTCCTGCTACAGAACAATCTGCGGTTAAATAATAAATAAGTTCACTGTTGATAAGGTTGAAAGGGCGCTTGGAAAAATAGGCTCTTACCGTATCGCCTTTTTGTCTGATAGAATCTGGTTTCCAAGTGGCGGTAAGATTGGCATCATTTAAGAAAAAATCATTTTTATTAAGGCTATGAGACAAACCCTTGGGCACTATAATATTAATTTCATAAGCTGCAGTTGCATCGTAATTCAGGGTATTAAAAGCAGTAAATAAATGCCTGAATTCGCCTTTCTGCTTATCTACTATGTCTGTTGGGGTAAAGGCTGATGACGTAACACTGGTATAATCATAGTATTTGGCCCATGCCATAGGAATGGTTTGTTTGTTATTACATTGGTCGTAATATTCTGTGCCAAACAGCCAGCTATTTGTATAATAAAAACTGTTGCATAGGGCGGGAAGGCAGGTGTAATTTTTAAAGCTGATGTATACCGTATCCTTTGGGTATATCGTGCCAAGTTTTATCCTGAAAGCACCAATTGGGTTGACTCCTAAGCAACTGTAACTACCTATTGCATAAGTGTAACTTGTACTATCAAAAACTGGTTTTATCCAAGTGCCTTTCCAGCCTGTTTTAATTAATACACTGTTTGTATCGAGTTTAGACATTTCATAAAAATACCCTTGGTCAATTGATGCCCTTGTGTTAAAGGCCGGTTTTTGCCCATTATTTGTTATTTTCAATAATTGATTGTTGTTTTTGTTGTTGAAACAGACAGGGGTTGATGCTGTGGGGAATGCAACTAAATTGGGGCTCTGGCTGCTAATAAGCGCAATGCCGGAGTTCTTCACCAATTGGCAGATACTTCCAAAACATCCCCAAGATAATTCGTAGTTGGTGGTTAAAAATTTACAAGCAATGATTCTACTGGTATCCGTCACAATGATGGTTTCATTCTGATCGAGAAAGGTATCAAGGTTGCCCACTTTTTTAAAATCACTAGTTCCAAATACAGTAATAATCGTATCTCCTTTGAAGGTATTACTTCCTTTATTTACTCCGTAGGTTTTCAGATCTTTGCCATTGATACGTTTAAGCGTGAGCGACCGCAAAGGTCCTTTGCCGTAATTGCCTATTGTGATGCTCCTGGTGAAGACATCATTTACATTGCCGGTAAATGTTTGGTTAGTAATTGTGGAAATAAGAATAGAAGGAACCTTGGCAGAAAAAGGAAGTGAGGTGCCCACATCATAATTGCCTGCATAATCAATCCTGCTAATGATAACGGGGGAGTTGTTGCCGCTTATATAGCTATAAAGGCCGCATCCTGCAGTTATTGAAACCCTAAATATAAAATTGCTGGCAACGGCTAAATTAGGCGCATTAAAAACCGGTTGATTTAGATTGGAAATATTGTTTTCGCTCAATCCTGTACCTTTTACACTGCTTTTAATGTAAAATGTTCCGGGTGGCAGGTTAAGAGTGACTTTAATTCCTGTGATGGTTGAAACGGAAATATTATAAGCTTGAACCAAGGCTGTATCATTGATGCCGCAGATACTGATATTTTTAGGTGGGGTAACTTGTATGCTCAGTTTATTCCCCTGCCCCAATAATTCGGAGCCAATTACCATCAGGAATAAAAAAAGAAAAGTGGTAAATTTAAGTTGGCCGTATTTTAGTTTAACACACAGACAACAAACATAGGCATTTTTGAGGCAAAAAAAAAGCGAAAAGTGGCCTATTTAGTAAGCATATTGCCTTTAGCTCGATATTCGTGTACCTTATAAAAAGTTGAATTTTTGAACTAATATTGAATAAATAATTTAGTGTCAATTAGTTAATTAATTGAAAAAATATTTTTTTTATTACTGTTAATTGGAAATTAATCGCCTTGAATCCAGTGCAGGGAAGACTAG
>JBBQIF010000067.1:0-10187 GCA_038324665.1 Bacteroidia bacterium | reverse complement strand
AATAAATTTAATATTGCGAATGGGCCCGAACCTCCAGTTGTAGAAGTGCAAGAATTAGAGAACAGTTTGGTACTTAAATTTTTAAGTACTAAAATTTCAGAAGATTACCGTGAAGATATCAAGAACGAACAGAATAAGATAATTAAATACCGATTCCAGGGCTATATGATCTACCAGTTGAAAGACGGTAGTGTATCCAATTCTGAACTCGGTAATATTGATAAGGCAGTTTTAGTAGCGCAGTGCGATGTTAAAGATAATATTGCTCAGATGATTAATCTTGAATTTGACCCTACTGTATCTGCTAATATACCAAAAGAAAAGGTGAATGGGGCTAATCTTGGAATCTCTCATACCTTTAATCTTAAAGAAGATGCATTTGCTGCAGGTTCCAATAAAACACTCGTTAATTTTAAAACATATTATTACCTCGTACTGGCCTATGGTTTTCCTGCAAATGATTCGTCTAAGACGGAGCCGGAACAGTTCCTTGCTAGTCGGAACACAGTTAAATTTTCAGCCATACCACATAAAACATCGCCAGAACAATTTGGTAGTTTACAACAATCAAATTATGGTGACGGACCTGTGTTGAAGCAATTGGAAGGCCGTGGTAATGGTGGGCAAATACTTGAATTCAGCAAAGAAACAATTGATGAGATTCTGGCCAATAAAATATCGGCGACTCCTGTTTATATTGGTGGAAAGGGCCCTGTGAATATTAAAGTTGTAGATCCTTTATTGGTGCCAAATGCGGAATTCGAATTTAAATTTATTGAAAAGTGGGTAGATAGGGTAAAACCTTTAGCAACGTCTGTCATAAAATATCAGGATTCTATTTCAGCCAAGAGTTATTGGAGGCTGGTAAATCTTACGACCAACGATACAGTATATGCTGATACTACTATTGAAAATAGAACAGAAACAGTAGAAGGTAGGGTAAAATTGGGCAGTAATGTAGTTAAAAAGAAAAAGAGCTTGCGAGACTGGGGTCTGGCAGTAGAAATTAGTCAGGCACCTACACCTGGCAGGAATCAATATGCTGAAACCACCAACGGATTTTTATCCTATGAAGTGAAATTTCAGGATGAGAGCAAACGCTGGTTTACTGCGATAAAGGATGAAGAGTTTCCTCAAATTCCATTTAACTGGATCCGTTCGGGTACTAAATTAACTACCACAGTTGATCTTTACAACGATGATTTTGGGTCTGATTCTGATCCTAATCATGCTGGCTTGGAATCTTATGACCCTTATGAAGCATTTGAAAAGATCTGGGACAGGCGAATAGCCCCCTATGCGTTATGCGCCAGAGTTCAGGGTCCAAATGCACGACAAGAAGTTACTTATGGCCCTGCGTGGGGTGGCTCTAATTATGGCGGTTTAACTTTGAGTGACAATCCTTTATCAGAACTGGCAAGTTTTAAACTGGTGCTTACACCAGATGTGAGGAAGTGGACCAGGTGTATCGTTTTGGAAATGGGAGAAGATGCTTCATTGAATGAAGGAGGCATGGCTAAAATGAATTTACGCTACCATAAATCAATCTATCCTTTGCATAACAATGGTGAGTTTCAAGGGTGGGCTGTAGACCAATCAGATATGGGCAGAAGTTATTTTCCAGGGTATGCTATTAATATAGAAACCGGTGAAAGGTTGAATATTGTATTTGGAGAAGATTCATACTTGCAGAATGAGAATGGGAATGACATGATTTGGAACCCTACTTCCAATGTTGCATCTACCAATAATTACTTTAATTTTGGAGGTAAGCACTATATCTATGTTATGGGAAGTTATGCAGGTCCGGTAGCTAATAGGTCCTTTAAAGGTCCGATTTATGATGAAGGTCTGGTTTATCAGGGTATGATTTCCTCCGTGCCAAATACAAGTCCTTCAAGTGTGGAAAAACGCAAGGTATTGTCTATGGCCATGTGGGTTATCCCTGCTATGGCAGAGAGGGGTTTCAATTTGAAAAATGGTGTTCCACCAACCGAGGTGAGTATCCAAGTCAATATGCGTAAACCTTACAATAAAGTAAATCCGGTTGTAATAAATAGCGATAAAGACACAATGGTGCCACGTTATACATTCAATACAGAAAATATTTACAATAAAGTGAATAGTGAAACGGGCAAGAAATCTGTGAACCTTATTAATATAGTTCCTAACCCTTATTATGCTTTTTCAGAATATGAAAGTAGCCCTGTTGACAGCAAAGTCAAAATTACTAACCTTCCACCGAAAGCTACGGTTTCAATTTATACTTTAAGTGGAACATTGGTGCGAAGAATCAAAAAGGATGACATATTGACCTATACCGATTGGGATTTGAAAAATGACAACAAAGTGCCTATTGCAAGCGGACTCTATATTATCCACGTTAATTGCGGAGATTTAGGTGAAAAAATACTGAAATGGTATGGTGTGATGCGTCAATTGGATTTAGATACTTATTAAAATAAATTAAGCGAATAACAATTAAGATTTAGGAGGAAAGAATTAATGAATAAAATTATAAAATATACAGCACTATCTGTAATGCTTTGCATGGGTCATTTATATGCGCAAGGACCCGTAAGGGCTGGTCAGGCAGGATTTACCCAATTATTGATCAACGGCTGGGGTCGTACAAGCGGCATGGGTAATTCTTACTCTGCAGGTGTCACAGGAGTAGAGGCATTCCATCTGAATATTGCCGGCTTAGGTCGTGTTAAGGGAAGTGAACTTGCATTCAGCAGGACCTCCTGGTTGGGCGGAACAGGTATTAATATCAATACGTTTGGTTTCGGTCAAGCGATAGGAAGCGGCGCATTGGGTATTAGTGTTATGTCTTTTTCCGTCGGGCAGATCCCAATTACAACTGTGGCGCAGCCAGATGGCGGAGTAGGTACTTACAAACCATCAATAAGTAATATTAATGTTGGTTATGCTTATAATTTCACCGAACAGATATCTGCAGGTTTTAACATGAAAGTAGTAAGTGAATCTACCCCTGATATTAGGACAAGTGGAGTTGCATTTGATGCGGGATTGCAATTTGCAACACAGCTTATTAAGGATAAAGCAATGATTAAAACAAAATACCTGAGTGATAATCCAGCAGCAAAAAGGGGCAGCGACATTCGTTTTGGTGTAAGTATCAAGAACCTTGGTCCTGATTTAAAGTACTCTGGTGATGGCCTTGCTACGAAATCCAATATTAATTCCAATTCATATACAACCACTACAAGCCAAAGGGCAGATAAAACCCAATTGCCATCCTTGATTAATGTTGGCCTGGCTTATGACTTCCGTTTGGATAAAGAAGATGGTATTTATTATCACAGATTAACAGCAGCCATGAACTTTACTAATAATTCATTCTCAAGCAACCAGACATCGCTTGGCCTAGAGTATGCTTATAAAGAAATATTGCTGTTAAGGTCGGCCTTTGATTATGAAAAGGGGATCTTTAATTATGAAACAAGAAGGACCGCATATACAGGCATTTGTATGGGTGCTTCTGTGCAGATTCCCCTAGCGAAAAAAGTTGATAATAAACGTGAGAATAATAATACCATTGCGGTTGATTATTCATACAGATCAACTAATCCATTTAGTGGAACACATACTTTTGGCTTAAGAATTAATTTGGATTAAGAGAAATAATTTAATTAATTTTTTAATACCTTTGCAGAAGTGCTTTCATTAAAAGAAGGCACTTTTTATTTTTTTAATAACCATAATATTTTTTTAAAGATGAGCGACATAGTATATTTAACCAAGGAAGGGTTCGAAAACCTTAAAAACGAACTTGAAAACCTTAAGAGGGTTCAGAGACCTTCTATTAGCGCACAAATAGCAGAGGCAAGAGATAAGGGCGATTTGTCGGAAAATGCTGAATATGATGCTGCAAAAGAAGCTCAGGGCTTACTTGAAGCTAAGATATCAAAGTTGGAAACTATGTTTGCTAACGCAAGAGTATTGGATGAATCAAAACTGGATAACAGTAAGATCAATATGTTGAGCAAAGTGAGGGTTAAAAACCTGAATGCCAACCGAGAGATGGAATATACCATTGTTTCTGAAAAGGAAGCAGATATGAAAATCGGCAGAATTTCCAGTAAATCTGCAATAGGAGCAGGCCTAATCGGTAAAAGAGTAGGGGATACTGTGGAAATTGAAGTACCGGCCGGAATTGTGAAACTGGAAGTAATCTCTATCGGGGGTTAGTTTTAACTTTTATGGCTACCATATTCCAAAAAATAATAAAAGGTGAAATACCTTGTTACAAGGTGGCGGAAGATGAAAATTTTCTCGCTTTTCTAGATGTTAATCCCATTGCAAAGGGCCACACACTTGTCATACCAAAACAGGAAGTGGATTATATTTTTGATATGGAAAATCATATGCTAGCCAATCTCCATATTTTTTCAAAAAAAGTGGCCATAGCCATTAAAAAAGTAGTACCTTGTGTTAAAGTAGGAATGGCTGTAATTGGTCTGGAAGTGCCTCACGCACATATCCATCTTGTGCCGATGAACGCAGTAGCGGATTTAAATTTCGCAGGACCTCGGGTAAGCTTAACCCACGAAGAATTTCAAAACATTGCCAAGGAAATTGGAAGCGTATTTATTCCATAAATTTTTTTGAAACCAAACTGTTGTGGTTGGTTTAGTCATTGTTATTGTATTGTAGAGACGCAATGCATTGCGTCTCTACAATAATTAATATTTATTTGGTTTCTTCCGTAACACTGATAATCTTTATATCAGCTTTAGGTCTGTCCTGAGGATTTTGTAGTGTAACCGTATTCGCTATTTTATCAACCGTTTCAATACCAGAAATAGTTTCACCAAAAACGGTGTATTCACCATCCAACTCGGGTGTTCCACCTATAGTTGCATAATCATTTAATGCTTGTGGAGAGAATCTATTGCCCATTTGTTGTATCAATTGCTCTTTAGGCATTACACGACCCTGTACAATATAAAACTGGCTCCCACTGCTAGCTTTGTATGGATTGCCTTCGCCAGTCCTAGCTGCTGCTAAGGCGCCTTTTTTATGGTAAAAAGCAGGTAATATTTCCGCAGGTATAGTATAACCCGGGCCACCGCTGCCGTAACCCATTCCTGGTTCTGCCTTTTTACTTTCAGGGTCACCGGTCTGTATCATAAAACCTTTAATAACGCGGTGGAATAAAACGCCATCATAAAATTTTTCAGCAACCAATTTTGAAAAATTGGCAAGGTGCAGGGGGCATTCCTTGTAAATTTTTACTTTTATATCGCCGGCGGTTGTTTTGATCAGGAATATTTTGTCATTGGCTGCTGCCGGTGTTGGCGCAGGCTCGGCATTTTTAATTTCAGGAACAACTGTCGTTTCTTCTGATGTTGTTTCAGTTTCACTTGTAGAAGAAGTGGAGTTGCTACAAGAGGTTGTGGCGAATAATAGGCTGATGGCTAAAATGCCAATTTGGTTTAATAGGTGCTTCATAAGATTTCTTCGGTTAAAAAATATTCAATTATATGGGTGCGAATATACGATTCTTGTTCAAATACATCGAATTGTGGTAATGGTTTAACCAATTCCCAATGTGGCCATCCATCAGTATCTGCCCCTTTTAGCTGGTAATGCCCGGAAAAGCTGAGTATCTTACAGATAGCAATATGCATTAAATCTACCTTCTCACTTTTCTTATAATTCTCCTGCGGAAGATGCCCTAGTTCTCTTATGCCAATTAAAAAAAGAATGGCATTCATGTCCGGCTTTTTGTTGAAATTAGTCTCTACATGTGCTACAATTTTTTTCCAGATTTCGGTTTCATCTTCCATGGGGCAAATTTAACGTTCTGAAGCCTTATTATTTGTAAATATTTATCGTGAATTTTACCATTAGTGTAAGGAATTAAAGCGATACAAAGCCCTAATAATCAACATTTAATTAAAAATTTACCTGATTTCACTTAAAATAACTTACTTTGCATTTTACAATGCCTACTATTTATCCCAAGAAAATATTAAAACAACTGATTAGTACAGGCAGACGTCTTTCTCAACCATTTTCACTTACGCAGGAAAAGGCCTACCGGCAGCAGCTTAGAACACTTAGAAAATTATTGACTAAAGCAGAGCATACAGAATACGGTAAAAAATATAATTTTGAAAAAATACTTGCTTCTAAGCTTGTTTACAGAAGTTACCATCAGAATGTACCTGTGGTGGATTATGGAAACATGCATGATTGGTGGCAGAAGTCCTACCACGGTGCGGAAGATGTAACATGGCCGGGTAAAATAGAGTTTTTTGCGCTTAGTTCAGGCACCTCGGAAGGTGCTAGTAAATATATCCCTGTTTCGCAGGATATGATTAAGTCCATTACTAAGGCTAGCGTGAGGCAGATAATCAGTATTGCCCGCACAGATTTACCGAAGGATTACATGGCAAAAAACTACCTGATGCTGGGTGGAAGTACCAGTTTGTATTTTAACGATGATGGCAAAACGTATGCTGGTGATTTAAGTGGCATTACCTCCAGCCATGTTCCCAATTGGTTCGAAAGGTTCTCTAAGCCATCGCCTGACATTAGGAGCGAAAAAAACTGGCAGGATAAACTCGATAGGATGGTGGACGAAGCACCCCAGTGGGATGTTGTGTTAATAGCGGGTGTACCGGCATGGATACAGATTTTGTTTGAACTGATTATTAAAAGGTATAACCTTAGAACGATTCATGATATATGGCCTCATTTAAGTGTTTATCTTTGGGGCGGAGTGGCAATTGAACCCTATAAAAAAAGTCTTAATATGCTGATGGGTAAACCCATTATGTACCTTGAAACCTATTTGGCAAGCGAAGGATTTGTGGCTTTCCAAACCAGTCCTGCTTCAAAGGGAATGAAACTGAATTTCAGGAATGGTATGTTCTTTGAATTTGTGCCCTTTAATGAACATAATTTTGATGAGGCAGGTAATATTAGACCCAAGGCAGTTGCCTTTAACATTAAACAAGTAGAGTTAGATAAAGTATACGCCTTGTTGTTAACCACATGTTCCGGCGCATGGCGCTATTTGATTGGTGATACCATAAAGTTTGTGAACCTTGAAGTTTGTGAAATAAAAATTACTGGTCGTACCAAGCATTTTTTAAGTGTATGTGGCGAACATTTAAGCGTTGATAACATGAATAAGGCGATCGAGAGTTTAAGCGAGGTGCTCAATCTCCCCATCAATGAATATACCGTAAAGGGTGAAACCAATGCGGAGGGACATATTCACCAGTGGTATATTGCTTGCAACGATAAAAATGTAAAGGCAGATTTTGTAGCAGCCAAGTTAGATGCGTTCCTTGCACAGCTAAATGATGATTATGCTACGGAGAGAAAGCACGCACTCAAGGAAGTTCGTGTAGAGCTTTTACCTTCTGAAACCTTCCTAAACTGGATGCAGGAGCAGGGCAAATATGGCTCTCAAAGTAAATTTCCTCGCGTCTTAACAGATGCTAAGTATAAAGAATGGGTGGAGTATGTGAACCGTGAGGGGATAGTGACTAGTGGCTAGTATTTAGTGGCCAGTGGTTTGTATTTTCAGGATGACTGTATTCATTATTGAGATTTTCTTAAACGATAAACAACCTAAGTCGGCAATGTTTTATTCCGCTGTGCTTTATTAGTAAAGTTCAGCAATTCCTGCTTTGTTATGGAAATCTGTTTGGAACTGCATATCACAAGTATTTTGCTATTTGAATCCCCAACTCGCCTATGGTGGGTAGAACATTAATAGCCGCGGGTTTTAACCTGCGGCTATTGATGTGGCGAAGCAGTAGTGTTTGGCGATTTATTTGCGCTTTTGGCAAATAAAATGACAAACACTAAGTGTGTAGGGGTATTGAAAGGGTTGTTGATGCGAGTGGGGATTAGGTGCGAGTTGGTTGGTAGCACTTTTGTAATTGTGATCTAAATTTTAATTTAAAGGGGCTAATTAAAATGGTGGATTGGTTTCGGTGCTATACAACACCAACGAAGGTGCAAAAATGTGGTAGACCGTTTCTCAAATAGGGTAGACCCCTGCCCTAGGGACAGGGGTGTTAGCTATTTCGACACTAATTGATTAAAATAAAGTATTGGTTTATGCCTACCCTTTAATCCATCGTTTTATTGTACTCGCTCCATCACCTTTAATCTGTATCATGTACACGCCAGAAGATAGATTAGACACATCTATAGTTCTTTCTTGCTGCATACCGCGAAGGTCGATTGTGTTGATTAGTTTTCCGCTCACATCGTAAATAACTAACTGAGTCAATTTGATGTTGGTAGAATTTGTGATGCTCATGTTATTCTGAGCAGGGTTTGGATACATTACGATGCCATTTCCAAGACCTAGATCATTAAGACTTGAGGTGCTTTTAATTATACTTATACTATTGCCATCCAATGTTACAGCGGTTTGTGCCAGCGCTCTACCCTCAAAAGCTGCGCCTGTTTGCATAGCTATTTGTGTTTGACATAATATGATTCCACTGAATTGAGATGTTGTACCAAGGGTGACCTCGCCAGCCACCTGCCAGTATATGTTGGATGCCTTTGCGCCTCCAATAAGATTAATAATGGCTCCATTAGCTACTGTTAGGTTCTGTGCGATCTCGAAGATCTAGACATCTGTTGCGCTGCCAGAGATAGTAACACCTGCAGCAGATACGATAACGCCGGTACCCCATTTATAAACACCAGTCGTTAAGGTCTGTCCAGTAAGATCTCCAGTGTAAAGTTCAGTATAATCTGGTGTTCGTCCGGCTGCATTGGTGTAGGCAGTTTCCATATCGCTCACTGCCGTAGTCAACATTGTAGGAGTTGGCGTACCATAGTCTGCCGCATAGATTTTTCCACTTACTAAAGATGAAGTTGCAAATTGACCTGAGGCATCTAATACTAAATTAAATCCTGTTATGGCAGTAGCGTTATTAGGACTAACCCCAATATCTCCAACAATTGAAGTGGTTCCTGTAGTTGAAATTCCTGTTTTTGCTAGAACCACAAAATTGCCAGAAGTTCCAAGGTTTACTGGCGCCGGCGAGGATTGAGACACAGCAATAGAAGGCATTGTTAGTGCAATCATCAGAATCGTTCCGAGAAAGCACCTCACTTTGATTAAGGTTTTTTTTGAATTTTGAGTAAAGATTTTCATGTTTTATATTTTTTAATAATTAATATGCAAAATTGCAATTTACTAAACTGAATATGTTACACTATTACATCTTTAATCTACATAATTCACCTATTCTCAATCTCGGAAACGTTTTGAATATTTCAAGTTGGTTATTTACAAAGCGTTGTTTTACTGTAATAATAGTCACTACCTCCTCATTCATTAGCGCATGATAATAGGTATTTAACAGTATGACACCATCAATTGGAATTGTATGATGCAGCCTAAGCTGATACTAGTTTTATAAGTAGCGACCGGGATAAATAATATGCTTTCCCAAATTTGAACTGATCAAACACCTCAGTCCATCGCAAAACCCATACTACAACAAAAAACTACCAAAGGTTTCATGCAGCCGAAGGCTTCATGCTTGGCATTACATGCCACACGAAGCCTAAGCTGTTAGGTGCAGATTTTTCTGTCCGTGTCATTTTATTCCTAACTTTTTGTAGCCTTCAAAAACCTTACTTGTTTCAAAGTAGTATGTCTTTTTTTTACCGTCAGCCTTTACTTCCATTTTGTCGCAAAGTCCGCCTTCGTTGTCAACGCTTTGCTTTTGCAGTTTAGCATCAAGCATTTCAAGAATAAAATATTCTTCTTCAATTTGGATTACTGGCCAAGCTGTCTCGCAAGTTTTTCCATCTCCTTTTTTTACAATGGAGTTCAAAAGTCCGAACTGAATTGTCTTATATTTTACTGCATTTATTGTGTCTCCTGTAATTTTGTATGTCTGCCGTAGAATTTTATGAGCAACCATACTTGTATAGTCAATGCTCAAAATTTGCTTTGTGATTTTAATTATTTCCGGATAATTGGATTTGTCCATTTGCACATAAATTTCTTTTTTCAAGCTGTCAAATTCAGTTGACTTTTTACTTGCAATTTTGAACTGTTCGCTTTCAATAAAGCTGAAGCGAAAGTCTTGATAGTCAATGTCGGTTTGTCCTACTTCAAGTTTTTTTACATAGTCGCAAAATTTGTCGTTGAAGTTGGGAACAAT
>JBBQIF010000066.1:0-10291 GCA_038324665.1 Bacteroidia bacterium | reverse complement strand
GTAAAATTTAACATTGGCATTTTTCTCGGCGTCGGTTAAGGTAGCAGCTAGGGAGGCATTCAACAGTTTGAGTGATTCAAATATTTCTTTATTGCTTGACATTGAAATCAGTTAATGGTTATTAGTTAACAGTTATTGGGTTAGGATACTTTTAAAATTTATTCTTCCACATCATGCTTTCCACAGGTTTAATGGTGCGGGTGCTATACTTGGCATTTTTCTTTTTATTGTACATAGTTTTTACTTCACCGGCTACTACAAAATAAATCAATTGACCAATTGGCATTCCAAAATAAACCTTTACCGGTTGCGAAACACTTATTTCGAGGGTCCAGGTGTTACAAAAGCCAACATCTCCCTTTCCCGCAGTGGCATGAATATCAATTCCCAATCGACCAGTACTGCTTTTACCTTCGAGGAAAGGCACATGGGCATGGGTTTCGGTATATTCCTCTGTGACACCAAGATATAAGGTGCCGGGATACAACACAATTCCTTCTTGAGGAATTTCAAAATGGTCGATCTTATTATGGGCTTTGGCATCTAAAACCCTGTCCTTATAGGTGGCGAGGTAACGTCCAAGGTGAACATCATAACTATTGGTTCCTAGGCAATCGGGGCGAAAAGGTTCAATTAAAATATTGCCGTTTTCAATTTCATCTAAAATTTGTTGGTCAGTAAGTATCATTTATTGTTGTATTTCAAAGCACATTAGCATGCGGTCATCACTGCACGAAATAAATCTGTTTATTCCAATCCACAAAATTTTATTCACCGAAGACTTGTGCGCTGGATATTTTTCATTGTCAATTACCTTTAACAATTCAAAATTTTCTGCATCCCATATTTTAATTGTTTTATCCAGGCTGCAGGTGCTAAAATACTGTTGCGACTCATTAAAGGCTATATGGTTAATTGGATACCAATGGGCATTAATCATTTTAATCTCTTCAAAATTTTGCCATAATTTTATGACAGCATCTCTTCCGCCACTCAATAATATTTTTTTTTCAACATGATAATCCATTGCAAAAACAGATTGGTTATGCACTATTTTTTCAGATTCAATTTTAAAACCGGTATTTAATTTCCAAATAATCGCTTCGCTTCCTGTAACGTAAATCGACTCATCCACGGGTAATATTTTGCGCAAACTTTTAGAGGAAATATGGATGTCCTTATGAAAAACAAAATGCTCATTCAGCAAAGTCAACATGCCATTGGCCTGTGCCAATAAAAAGTGATGGTTCCAAAACTGAATATCGAATATGGCATGGGCGTGTATTTGAATCTGATTAACAATCTGCTTGCTTTCTATATCCACGATAGTGAGCATGCCATTATTGCCTCCACACAACAAATAATTTTTATAAAGTAAAAGGCTGTAAACTGGATAGGGAAACTTGATTAACAACTCACCATCCGGCTCATCTACTCTCCATTTCACCACCATACCATCTGCACCAGCACTATAAAATTCACTTTCATTATGCGTATTACACAAGGTATAGATGGCTTGACTATGTCCCCTGAATTCCGTTACCTTCGCTACCTGTATTGACATGCCTGTAATTTTTGAAAAACAAATTGATACTGCAAAGAAACTAGCTGTTTGGCATATAACCGAATCTGAGGCAGAACTTTTTAGTTTACATGGTTATTTATCTGAGCTTACTTATTCAAAAAAAAGGAACCTTGAGCAGGCAGTATCAAGAATACTACTTAATTACCTTTTAGATTTTGATGCGCATATTAATTTAAGCAAAGATGAATTTGGCAAACCCTATTTAAGTAATTCCGGTATTTCAGTTTCATTCAGCCATTCGCGACAAATGGTAGCCTGTATGATATCAATGGAAGGAGAATCAGTAGGTATTGATATTGAGCTAATTAGGGAAAGCATAACTGGAATTGCTCATAAATTTTGCACGACAAAAGACAGCACGCCATTACCAGGCATATTGGATACCCACCTAATATGGGGCGGAAAAGAGGTATTGTATAAAATCTACGCAAAAAAGGAGCTTGATTTTATAGATCATTTAAGTGTTTGGTTTGATAAATCTTTAGACGTATTTATTTTACAAAACAATGGTAGTGGTTTTGGCAATATTCACAAAGGTAAGTATAGTTCCAAACATCATTTAGGATTTGAAATTTTAGGGGATTTTATGCTGGTGTGGGGGAGTTAGGGGTATTTTTAAATTCACTTCTCTTTATTTCGCAGGAAATGAAAGCTATTCTTGGTCAACTAAACTTAAAGATAATTCATGAGGCTGCCTTTCCATAATATTAGGCATCAAATTGCCTTAGAATCTGACAATAAATGCAAACAAACCTATTATTTTTTGGAATTTTGACTTAATCTTGTAATAATTAATTCAATAAAAATGGAACAGGATTTCAGTCACTACAACACCCATCTAAATATTAAATTTGGGCATTTACAGAAAATGGATATTAACCAAATGGTGTCAGCGTGCAAAGACAAATGGTTCAACCAAACCCTTACTCAGGTAAACGAAAGCGTTGTTAGGTTAGGCATTGTAGAAGGAGAATACCATTGGCACAAGCACGACAATGATGATGAATATTTCTTTGTGCTGCAAGGGCAATTGCTCATCGATTTGGAGGATCGCACCATAGAATTGAACCCCAACCAGGGTGTCACTATTTCAAAAGGTGTGATACACCGCCCAAGGGCACCGATTAAAACAGTGATGCTGATGGTGGAAACGGCTAGTATAGAACCGACAGGAAATTAATAGTGCATATTATATTTTTTTATCTGGATAATGAGCAAAGAAGAAGAACATTATATTGCAACAGGGAAAAGTATTACAGGAGCAGAGCAAAGCCAAATGTTTGGCAAACCCTGTTTTAAGATCAATGGAAAAGCTTTTACTTCCTTCTTTGATAATTGTATGGTATTTAAGCTTAATGGAGAAACGCATACAGAAGCCCTGAGCCTTGATGGTTCAGAACTTTTCGACCCTTCAGGCAAAAATAGACCAATGAAAGAATGGGTACAGGTGCCTTTTGACTATCAAGATAAATGGAAAAAGTTTGCGAAGGCAGCATTTGAATATGTTAGTAACCTATAAATTAAATATTATAGCAACATTCGGGTGGCATTTTATTCGCATTAGAATGAAATTTGCATAATATGAATTCAGAGATAATCGACAAGGACGCTTACAATTACGAGCGAATTGCAAAAGCCATTCAATTCATTACCGAAAATATAAAAGGACAACCTTCTTTGGATGAAGTGGCAGAAAAAGTGCATTTGAGCCCATTTCATTTTCAACGTTTATTTACTGAATGGGCAGGGGTTAGTCCTAAAAAATTTCTACAATTCTTAACGACAGATTATTTAAAAGAAAGGATAAAAGCTACTTCAAATTTAATTGAAGCGGCAGAAATAGCCGGTCTTTCGAGCCAAAGCAGGGTGTATGACCTGTTCACAAGCATTGAAGCAGTAACACCGCAAGAATACAAAAGCGGAGGCAAGGGTTTGGATATTCATTTTGGCTATCATACCACGCCATTTGGTGAGTGCTTTATAGCTGTTTCTGAAAGGGGAGTTTGTGGTTTGTCTTTTATAGATGTCATTTCAAAAGCCGATAATTTTAATCGATTTGCAAAAAAATGGCATTTTGCCAATATCCAAAACGATCAGAATTTAACTAAAAATTATATCAACCGTATCTTTAAACCACATTTAAGTTCTTTGCATAAATTGCATTTATTAGTGCAGGGAACCAATTTTCAATTAAAAGTATGGGAGGCACTTATCAATGTGCCGCATGGTGCCTTAACTACTTATCAAAGTATAGCTGCAAGCATTAAAAATCCAAAAGCCGTGAGAGCAGTGGGAACGGCAGTTGGCAACAATCCCATTGCTTATTTAATTCCCTGCCATCGGGTAATTCGCAAAGAAGGTAAGTTAGGAGAATATCACTGGGGAAGCGTAAGAAAAAAAGCCATTGTTGGCTGGGAAGCGGCAAATAACAAATACTAAATTTACTATATTTGTCCCTTTATCATTTTCGTTAAGTCATAAAAAAGTGCCTTAATGCAAGTGACCCAATACTTTTAAATGCTTATAAAGATTAGTGATACCGTCAAAAAAGCAATTTTTATTGTTGTTCTTCTATTATGCTGTACTCCATTAATTGACCCTCCATTAGCATTGCTCATAGGTTTTATTTTAGCACAAACCACAGGCCACCCTTTTATTCAATGGAACGGGAAGGCCACCAGTTGGTTATTGAAAGTTTCCGTTGTTGGCCTAGGCTTTGGCATGAACCTATACCATGCCATTGAGGCCGGTAAAGAAGGCTTATTTTTCACCATTTTTTCAATTGTCATCACAATAATTGCAGGCTGGTTAATCGGTAAATGGCTCAAAATTGAAAGCAAGATCTCTTATCTTATCTCCAGCGGAACTGCAATTTGTGGTGGCAGTGCCATTGCTGCTGTTTCGCCCATCATAAAGGCCAATGCCAACCAAATGAGCGTTGCATTGGGAACAGTCTTTATTCTTAATTCGGTTGCCTTATTTATTTTTCCAACCATAGGGCATTGGTTTAATATGAGCCAGCATCAATTTGGCGTTTGGAGCGCTATAGCCATTCACGATACAAGTTCTGTTGTAGGGGCAGCCTCCAAATATGGAGAAGAAGCCTTACAGGTAGCTACAACTATTAAACTGGAAAGGGCTTTATGGATTATTCCACTTTCACTACTAACCGCTCTTTTTACAAGAGGTGAAAATAAGAAAATCACCATCCCCTACTTCATCGGTTTTTTTGTAATAGCCATGTGCATCAGTACTTATATTCCTCAATTTAAGGACATTTATTCCATTTTAGTAAAAATCGCTCGACAGGGTTTAACAGTTACTTTATTCTTGATAGGTGCCGGTCTTTCTCTTAAAACAATTAAAGCAGTAGGTGTAAAACCACTGTTCCAGGGTATTCTATTATGGATTTTAATAAGTGTATTATCTATCATCACTATCCTGAATATTTAATTACTTTTGTGACATGGTTCAGGCTATAATAAATGACAAAACGATAAGTATCGAGTACTCAAGTGGCAATGTCTCTTTAAACGGTGAAAAGCATGTTCTTGACATCCTTAACCTCAACAACGGCAAAAACCTGCATTTACTGTACAACAGCCATTCCTACTTTATTGAAATATTAGATTTTAATAAAGAAACAAAAACATATCAATTGGGTTTTAACGGGCAAACTTTTGAGGTTGGAATCAAGGATAGGTTCGACCAATTATTGCACAGCATGGGTCTCGACCTGGTTAAAAACAGCAAAGTAAATGAAATGAAAGCCCCTATGCCCGGGCTGGTGCTTAGTATTAAAGCAAAAGCTGGGGATGAAGTGAAAAAGGGGGATGCCCTTTTAATCCTTGAAGCCATGAAAATGGAAAATGTCATTAAATCACCGACTGATGGTATTATCAAACATATTAACATTGTTGAAAAACAAGCGGTTGATAAAAACCAAATCTTGATTACATTTGAATAATTATTTTAAAACCTACTAAATTATGAAATCAACCATTTACACCCTTTACTTCTTAGCCATCACTGTTATTTTATCATCTTGCGGCAGTTTATCTATCAGCCAAATGCGGTACAGTCGTGGTTTAAACGTTGACTTATTCAGTTCGAAGGAGAAAAAACCTGAGGGACAGAAAGCTAAAATTGCAACAAAAAAGACCCCTGAAAAAAAGGAAACCGGTATTGCTGAAAATAAGGCTGAAGTTAAAGAGACCAATTCGGTAAATAATGAATCTTATGGTATTACAGAAAATATAGTACCTAAAGAAACCAAGAATACTTCCGAAAAGAAGCGCATCAACAAATTCAGCATTGTTAGAAAAGTAAGCAAACAGATAAAGGAAATTATTAAAGATGAACAATCTTTCCCGATTCATGTAAAGAACTCCAACGTCACTGCTACCAAAGAGACAAATGATGGTCCGTTATTGCTGCTAGTTATTTTAGCCCTTTTTCCAATTTTATGTCTAATAGCTGTTTATCTGCATGATGACGGAATAACCACCAATTTTTGGATAGATTTAGTGTTACATCTAACTGTATTTGGAGCCGTAATATATGCTCTCCTTGTTGTCTTGGATATTATTGACCTTTCTTAAGGCTTAAGGCCAAGGTAAGCGGCGTTATTTATTTTGTCTATATTATATAAATGCATTATAATTGCACTTTATAATATTGCCTTATGACCATTACCCAAATAGAATACATTATTGCCCTTGATACGCACAGAAATTTCGTAAATGCAGCGGAAAGTTGCTTTGTAACCCAACCTACCCTTAGTATGCAGATTCAGAAACTCGAAGATGAGTTGGGTGTAAAGATATTTGACAGGAGTAAGCAGCCCGTAATTCCAACCCATATTGGCGAAGGCATTATCGCACAGGGTAGAAATGTATTAAAAGAACACAGTAAAATTATTGAATTGATACAGGATGAGAAAGGCATTATAAAGGGCAACCTTAGACTCGGTGTAATACCTACTGTTGCTCCCTACCTACTTCCACGCTTTTTAATAAAATTTCTAACCAAATATCCTGATGTTAATCTGATAGTAAATGAACTGACAACAGAGCAAATCATTTACCAGCTTAAAAATGATTTATTAGATTGCGGAATCATGGCTTCCCCGATTAAAGACAAGAATTTAAATGAGGAAACTCTTTTTTATGAAGAATTTCTAACCTATGTCTCCCCTTCCAATAAACTTTTCAAAAAGACTACCGTAAAACCGGAAGACCTTGACTTGGCCGATATATGGATTTTAACCGAGGGCCATTGCATGCGCAACCAGGTAATTAACATCTGCGGCGAACGCAAGAAGGATGGCATCAAGGCACGTTTTGATTATCAAACTGGTAGCGTTGAAACTTTAAAACGCATAGTTGATCAGGACGATGGAATTACCATTTTACCAGAGTTAGCTATATCCGAATTCAGCCCAGAGGAAATTGACAAAGTACGCTATTTCAAGTTCCCTGAACCGGTAAGGGAAATTGGCATTTTCACCCACAGGCATTTTGTGAAAAAGAAACTAATTAAAACGCTGATGGATGAAATTATAGCTAGTGTTCCTAATAAGATGCGTAAAAAGGAAAAAAGAGATGTTATAAAGATTCATTAGAACATCATTATTTTAACAAGTGTTAAAATAATAAAGGTGATAAATATTATAGCAATCGTTTGCGGTTTTAAAGTATGGGCAAACCTTACGCCGAAGCCTGAGGCAAGCATTGCCCCAAAAATTACAGGCAATAGGAAAGGCCAAATTAAAAAACCAGTCTGCCAATCTTGAACAACCAATTGTTTCGGATCATTGAAACCATAAAAAAGCAACAATGGCAAGGCGATAATCGGGATTGCCGATAATGACAGGCCAGTCGAGAATTTTATGGGCAATTTTAATATTTTATTGAAATATGGCACCAATACTACTCCCCCTCCAAGGCCGCTAATTGCTGTAACACTACCTGCAAATAAACCGGCTGGAACAAATTTTATAAGTGGTGGGACCTTAGCCTTATTATCCTCATTAAGATTACCTTTGATAGAAGCTATCATCCTAATGGCAGTAAAAACTAAGATAATTGCAAAAATGATATTGAAAATTTTTTCATTATGCCAGTTAAAATAACGAATCAGATAGCTAATTGTAAAGGATGTTACGATTGCGGAAACCCCAGTTACAATAGCAGATGGCAAGTGCGTGTTCTTTAATTTCAATTGTTTATAGGTACCACTTATTCCCACGGCAAAAATAATAGCCAAGCTGTTGGCCATCGTATAAGCAACAGTATCTTCTCCAATATGATGGTTATATAATACCTGTCTTATAACGGGTACAAAGACGATTCCTCCTCCCACACCTAACATTCCGGCCAAAAACCCACCGGCTAACCCCACCATTACTAGCACTAAAATATCTATTGCTGTCAATTTTATTTAGCAATTAATATTGACTGGTATCCCGAGGTATTGTCAAATATTTCCAATGATTTCAATACATCCCCGTCTGTACCAAAAGTTGCTTCAATAGTTGCTTCCTCATAATAATACCTTCGAGCAATCTCGGTGTGCAACAATGTAAGAATCTCTTCCTTATTCTTTTCAAGATCATACATTTTTATTTTTTTGAGTGTATTCTCTAAGCCCTCTATTTCTGACTTTACATTCCCCAAATACTGCTCTTCCGTTACTTTCTCCTTTAACTGTTTCAAGGCATTCTCACTATTTGTAACATAGTTGAAATTTTTTGTAGCTATAAAGTTTTTAAAGTCAATAAAATCAGCATCGGTTAGTTTAAAATTCTTTATATCCGCAATAGTTTCATGCTGGCTTCTGTAATGTGTTGCATAATCAAAAATCAAATAATTCTTCTCAAGACTTTTACTCATGTTGGATAGTTTGTTCTCCTCAACCACTAGGTCGGGCTTAACCCCGCCACCATCATATACAATTCTTCCATTCTTTGTTTTAAATGCTTTGCGCATACTATCAGGGACAATACCAGCACTGCCATCCGCATTTTTGTGTGTGTAATCCAGCAACTGTATGCACCTGTTGGAGGGGATATAATATTTTGCAATGGTCAATTTCATTTGGGTACCAAATGGCAAGCCCTTGGTATTTTGAACTAAGCCCTTGCCGAAAGTATTCCTGCCAATAATAATGCCTCTATCGAAATCCTGGATGGCACCGCAAACTATTTCACTAGCACTTGCCGAGTGGCTGTTCACTAAAACTGTCAATGGAATACCACCGTCGGTTACCTGATCGAGAGTTTTGTATTCCCTGTATGCCTCTTCAGCCCTTCCCTTTGTTGTAACTACTATCTGATTAATCCCTATAAAAATATTGACAATTGAAACTGCCTCATGTAAGAGGCCACCACCATTATTTCTCAAATCAAGCACTACCCTTTTAACTCCTTTTTGCTTTAAACTCAATAAGGCATCCTTCACTTCTTTTGCCGCTCCAATCATAAAGTGATCTAGTTTTATATAGCCTGTTTCATTATTAATCAACCCAAAATACGTAACATTTTTAAGTTTTATTTCCTCCCGGGTTATTTCTATTGATTTGCGAATTCCATCCCTTTCAACGGTTAAAGTTACCTTCGTATTCGGTGCACCCCTCAAGGCATCACCTGACTCTTCAAGACTTTTTCCAACAAAACTTTTTCCGTTAATTTCAAGTAATTTATCACCAACCCTCACTCCTGCCTTATCTGCCGCAAGCCCTTTATATACAATGGTTATAAATTGGCCATTCTCTCTTTTTACACTATTGCAACCTATGCCACCGTATTCACCACTGCGCATTATCATGGCATCTTCCGCCTGACTCTCGGTATAAAAATTGGTATAAGGGTCCAAAGACCCCAGCATTGCATCAATACCTTTTTTCATTAATTCGCCGGGTTTTATATCATCGACATATCCGGTATGAATTTCTTTATAAACACCTCCGAAGATCTCCAAATTTTTACTGACCTCAAAATAATCATCCGCCTGCTTAAAAGCCAGTAGAAATACAATGGCTATTGAAAAAAATAAAAGCTTCCTTTTTAAAAACATCTAACAAAGTTAGAGAAATTTAAGTAAAAATGCGAAAAAAAATCAATTCCTTTGATCCATACCCCAAAGCATTTTATTGCGCAGCGTTTTTAGATAAGTATCACCCTCAAAGCGCACTAAATTGATACAGAAATCAGCCTTCCTTATTGCAATCTGCACTTTATTATCAATGGTAACGGACCGGCTGTCCAAACTGGCAAGGAAAAAATTGCTTCGTCCTTCAATTTCAAAACTCAATACCTGGTCATCGGGAATAATAACTGGTCTGACATGCAAATTATGGGGTGCAATAGGCGTTACAACAAGGCTTCCAGATTTTGGGAACACAATTGGCCCACCGCAACTCAAAGAATAACCCGTTGAGCCGGTGGGTGTGGCGACAATTAAGCCATCCGCCCAATAAGAATTTAATGGTTCACCATTGAGAAAAGCATGAACAGTAATCATACTGCTTGTTTCTTTTTTATGCAATACAAAATCATTCATGGCATAATTAAACTGGAACAATGGCTGATTGCTTTCCAACTGAAGTAAATTCCTCCTGTCTAACTGGTAACTGCCCCTCTTTAATTCATTAAAGGCTTGTTTTAGTCCATTGGTATTGACATTGGCAAGGAACCCGAGGCGACCT